>NZ_CP106735.1:0-300000 GCF_025639805.1 Reichenbachiella carrageenanivorans
GGCGATATCTATGGTAAAAACAAGCGTATTGGTCTTTTTTTAATCCAATTTCTCTTGATAAGGAGTTCCTCTTTTTACTACGGCGACTACTCTATGGAGTAGTTTGTTTCTCACTGCATTGAGTGCACTCATTTTACTTTTCCCTTCTTCGGTTTTCCGAAGGTAATATCCTCGAAGTTCTTTGTGACATTTGATGGCATTCATCGCACACATGTGTAGATGAAATTTGAGTTGTTTGTTGGCAAAACTTGATGTGCCTGGACTGGCAAATATGCTGGTTCCACTACTGTATTCGAAAGGAGCTACACCGCAATAACAAGCCAGCTTTCGGTTGTCCAACATGCGAGTAAATCCTTCTGTATAAACGATCAGATCCACGGCCAAAACCTTGCCTACACTTTTCACCGAAGTGACCAATTCGTAGAGGGTCTTTAAGTGTTTATCTATCTGAATCAATTCGTCCATTTTGGCTTCAACTTTATCTAAAGATTTTTTTAACCCACTGATAGCTGACCTACTGATTCTTTCGATTTCACGTCCTGCTTTTGGGTCTACTTTGGTCAACTCATCTACAGCAATTTGCTGACTGTGTAAACTTTTTTGAAGCCTCATTCTGGTTTTCATTAGATCTTTGAGGCGGTTTAAGGTAGGATGTGAGAGTTTGACCAGTTTGGCATCACGTTGATGATCAAAAGCAAAATTGGCAATTCTTTCAGCGTCGATTTTGTCTGACTTACCCCTGATTAGTCCCATGCTTCTTTTGATGTGCAGGGAGGATTCCAGCCAAACTTTGCATCCTCTTTTGAGCAAATACTTGACAATGTTTCTGGTATAGATACCGGTATGTTCCATGCAGAAAAGGATGTCCTCACCACAGTCATTGCCATGTTGTTTAAGCCATCTTTTCATTTTCTGGAAGCCTTCGCTATCATTACTAAACAAGCCATTGTTGCACTTCATCGATGAGCTGTTAATCAAAGCCACATCAATACTCATTTTGCTAATGTCTATACCCACGATATGTGGGTAGAAGATTTGTTTAGGGGTGGTATTTTCCATAATTTCAATATTAAGTTCAAAACCTTGATGTTAGGGCATCTCGACGGATCGGGATCCCTGAATATCTATCTGAACATTTAACAATGGAAAGCAAGCCCTGAATCGCCCGATAAGTCTGGGTAACTTGGTTAGCGCGTAGTTCTGGCTTGCTTTCTTTTACTATTAAAAGTAAAACCTTTATTTCTTTGATTAATTATAGACAGGAAAGCTAAAGGTTAGGGCTAATTGCCGCACTGAACAAATTTCAATGCCAAACCACTTCACTGAACGTTTTAAGCAAAAAACTGATATTGAGCTAACAAGAATCGTTAATACTCCAAAGAACTACGTTCCTGAGGCGGTAGAAGCAGCAATTGAAGAACTAAACGCCCGAGAAAATGGAACATCGAAGTACATTGATCCTGAGGTAGTTCGAGAGGAACGAAGAAGGCAGTATGAACTTGACAACCCAACTAAAAAAACCAAGTCAAAACCCAGCTTTAGACTTATAAAATCCTTCATTCGACTAGTTAAAAGACCTGACACTCACCGGATAAGAACAACGACCAAGAACCGACTTTTACTAACCTTAAGGTTTTACTTTATCTCACTGTTATTGTTGCTGATTTCTGCAATTCCAACGATGATCTTAGAAGAGTTGGGAGTTTTCACAAGTCCTGATCAATTCAATGTAATCCCTGACTTTATTAATAACTCTTCTGACATATTTATCGCATCAATTCTGATCCCAATAATTGCTGGTGTCCTAGAGGAAACTAAATTTCGACTAGTACTTCATAAGTTCAATAAAAGGTATTTCGACATTTTCGTTTCTTTTTTTGCAAGCTATTTGGTAACGAGATTATTCGGCCGATACTTCTTAGCCTACACCGAATTCTATAGCAACCTATTGGTTCAATCGACTCTTATCTATTTGATTTTTTCCATACCCATTTACTTCTCACTCTCTCGGACTAACTCTCATTCATCATGGTTTGAGAACAACTGGAACAAGGTTTACAAGTATCTATTCTATGGACTTGCACTTTTATTTGCAGTTGCGCATCTACCAACTCTAGACTTAACTCTTGAACACCTAACTTTTCTGCCTTTAACGATCCTACCATTCTTTGTTTATGCGCTAACATTTTCCTACGTCCGAATAAGGATTGGATTTCAATACGCTGTTTTACTTCACTTTACTATCGACTTGATCATTTTAATGGGGAAAAACTAGCCCTAACAGACGCTGATCGGGCATTTGTCACCGTGCTTTCTGGCAGGTTTTAGTGAAACTCGCCCGTGAATCTGTCGCTGAGATACTGCGGTGCTTTCTACCGTCTTTAGTGCGCAGGAGCCTTAGACTTTCAGAACGCAGTGCCTCTCTTAACCGTTGTGAGCTTCGGCAGATTTCACTACTTTAGTGCTATTCACTAGCTGTTGGACATACGCCCGATAGCTGGCCGTTAGATTTAACTATCTAAATAACTTTCTACTTTTTCTTTACTTGATACCTTAAACACTATATTTCTCCCATCTTTCTCCTCCTGAATCACCCCTAATTTCACTAAATCATTAAGGTCTTTTCTCGCTGTTTGTCTTACAACATCGTGCTTGTTAGAATAAGCAGAGATATTCACTCTATTTGATTCTTTTGCATACAAATAACCTATCAAATCAGCTTGTCTTTTATGTAACCCCTTCTCTATTAATTTATATGCTATCAAATTTGCTTGGTCTCTTTCTTCTTTCTTTTTATCTCTATACCGAATCAAACTTTCAAAAGCTACTCTTAAACTTTTAATAGAGTATGTAATAAAGTATGTTAAGTCATTATCGTCATTTTCTGTTTTCAAGAAGGCTTTGTCATACTGTATACGAGAATCGAGAATAGCTCTAGAAATTGAAATATTCTTAATTAGACTATAATCATGCTTAATCAAGAACCAATAAAACAATGCTCGTGCGGTTCGTCCATTACCGTCCTTAAAAGGATGAATAAACCCTATCATAAAGTGTATAATAGCTGCCTTGACAATTGGATGTACAAAACTCTTATCTTCATTAGCAAATTGACATAGTTCTTCCATTAAATCATCTACCTGACTATGATCAGGTGGTGTGTGAGCTATTTCCCCGTCAACGTGATCTTGAACATAAATCTCACCATCTCTAAAAGCACCCGCACAGTCTTCGGCAGAAGTTTTAGCAGTCATAATCTTATGTAAATCAATAATAAATTTGATACTAAGGTTATTAGATATTTCTTCATCAATAAACCTTATTCCTCTAAGATTATTAAAGATCATTTGTTCCGATTCATTTCTCGGTTTCCTCCCTGATTTCAACATATCCCAAGCTACTTTAGTAGTAGTTGCAGCCCCTTCTATCTGCGAACTAGCTATGGCTTCCTCTAATAAGGAGTTTTTTAAATACTCTGTCTTTTCAAAATTTGTAATTGGGCTCTTATATAACCCTCCCACCATTTTTAAATCAAACTCATGCAGGCTCTTTTGAATTGATTCTGTCAAAAAATACTTAAAATCGAATCTACCAAAGGTTAATGTTTTATAATTTGAACGACGATTGAGTTTGATTAAAGCCCATGATTTAATCGGATCGAAAGGGAGGTCTTTTCGATATTTAACTTCATCCCAATAAAGATATCTAGAATCAACAGACTTAAAAAAAGCTTCAAACTTCTTAGAGAAGTAATCTTTAATTAATTGACTATCCTCAAATAAGGAGTTCTCAGTATCATGTGAAGGAGGATTTTCAAACTTCATAAGTTATAACATATTAAATTCACGTTCAATTTTAACATATTTAACATCAAAGAAAAAATAAATCTAACATTTTGTATGATATCATCCGTATTCGCTGCTAGAGGGTTTTAAGTGTTATAGAAACACCGCCAAAATTGTATTCTGATCTATTGGGAATCAAAAAAGGTAATAGATGAGAATACAGTTTTGGCTATTTTGATCATACCCCAAAAAATGGGACAGTGAGTTTAGTTCAGAAATAACAAAGAAAGTATAGATATCAACTCACTTCACAGCCCAAAGTTTCGCAGTACGATCGCTAGAGCCTGTGAGCACCTTGGTTCCATCTGGTGAAAAAGCCACATCATTAATTTGTCCCTTGTGCTGGGTGTACTTTTGTAGCATATCACCATTGAGTGACCACAAGATAGCGGTGTGATCTGCCGACCCAGTAAGCACTTTTTTGCCGTCAGGCGAAAAAGCCACTGCATTGACTCCCTTCGTATGTCCTACCAGCTTTTTATTTTTCCTATCCTTGAGCCTCCAGACACGAGCAGTCTTATCTCTCGATCCTGTAATGATAAATTTACCATCAGGAGAAAAAGCCACATCAGTTACCCAGTGTAAGTGACCAGAAAACTCTGCCACCATATTGCCCTTGAGATCCCACATACGTGCCGTGTGGTCATTGGAGGCCGTCAGGATGTTTTGTCCGTTAGGCGAAAAAGCCACCGCATTGACCCAGTCTCTATGTCCGCTAAACGACTGTACAAAAGTCCCATCGAGCTTGTATAGTCTGGCAGTCTTGTCGAAGGAGGCCGTGAGCACATACTGACCATCAGGAGAAAACACCACATCACTCACATGAAAACCATGGCCTGTAAATTCACCTATCATACGACCATTCACATCATACAGCTTGGCGGTCTGATCCCATGAAGCAGTTGCCATGCGTTTGCCATTAGGAGAAAAGGCTACCGATGTGAGCCAATCTTTGTGACCTTTCAATTCTTCTATCAAATTGCCTCTCACATCCCAAAGCCAAGCCGTCTGATCCCAACCTTTGGTAAGTATCCGACGACCATTTGGGTCTATGGCTACACTCAATACTTCTTTGGGCAAAGCATATTCCCTAATCAAGTAGCTCTTCGCCTTCACTTTGGCCGGGCGAACAGCTACTTTTTTGGTGCGTTCGGCAATGATGCGCTCTGCCTCATTGGCAAATTTACCATTAGGTGAAAGCCGAAGATAAACGCGGTAGCTCACCACTGTATTTTCCTCACTGGCTTCCTGCCAAGCCTGCTCGTCTTTGAGCTCTTCTATTCTGGCAAAAGCCAATTCTTTGTAAGCCCCTTTTGGATTTTCCTGAATATAAGCTTCTAATACAGGGATCGAATTGGCAATCAAGGCTTTCTCCCAACTGCTTGCCTCTTGTAAACTGTCCAATTTGAAAACTGCTACGCGTACAAACTTCCCTTCGGGATATGCGCTTAGGTATTGTTGATAACCAACCGCTTCATTTTTATTTATATACTCCTGCCAGTCTCTCAATTCTTCCGTACGGTTACGATGTAAAATAGACAGTATAAAAGCACTCCATATCACCACCAGCATGAGCGTAACGAATACAACTAAGTTTCTAAATATTCTATTAGACACCCGAATGGGTGGATGTCCAATCAGCTCATAAATATCGCTGAGAAGAATCTGAAAAGTCTTATGAGCCGTGTTTCCATTCCAATTAGAAAGGTTGGTATAGGTAGGTGATGGAATGGTATGTGTCTCCTGAACATCATCATAGACCAACGAAATCAGATTGTTTTTATTTAGCGCCAATTGGGCATGCGCCAAAATAGTCTCGTTGACCAAGGCAGCAGGAGACCAAAGTACGATAATGCAATGAGCACTTTTAAGCGCAGATGCAATTTGCGCATCAAAATGTTCGTCGTCAGCTATGGCAGATTCCCACCAAACCGACCAACCAAATTCTTCTAATGCTTCTGCCAGTTGCCTGGCTCTTCTTTTGTCTTCTGGAATATAGCTGATGAATACTTCTCGCAATGTTCCGATGTTGAGTTTAGAAAATCAAGTTAATTATTAATTGGGATAATTAGTGCTAAAACCAGCACCAGTACCTCCATCAACTCAATATTTTCTACATCTTAGTTAACTTTTTCTCCTATGTATGGTCATACATGAGAAGGAGTCACTCACATAGTAGATTATATCCTGACGTGATCACAAGCAAGTGGCATGAAAAGTAATGAGGAAGAAAAGACTAACTAACTTCTATAAAAACATTGGGAGGACTGGCTGCCATTAGCAAACAGCCAGTCACTTCCAAGTCTACGATTCCATTTGCACCGAAGGTCGGCCTAGTCATGTTTTTCAACAGTAACGAAGTCTATTTGGACAAATAGTGTGTTTCAGATTGTTTGTTGATCTGATCTGCAGCAAACTCTGGCGTGATGTCACGCTGTGGATTACCTAACATTTCGTACCCAACCATGAATTTTTTAACTGTAGCCGAACGCAATAACGGTGGATAAAAAGTCATATGCCATTGCCACTCTTCGTGCGCTTCTCCATCGTATGGTGCCTGATGAATACCCGCCGAATAAGGAAAAGAAGTCTCAAACAGGTTGTCATATTTGATGGTCAGATACCTGTAAGCCTCGGCCAATCCCAAACGCTCCGCTTCGGTCATTTCCGTAATGCGAGCCATTTTTCTTTTTGGCACTATCATCGCTTCGTATGGCCATACTGCCCAATATGGTACAAGTACAACCATATGCTCATTTTCGAAGATGATACGTTCTTGCTGTCCCTGCTCTTGAGCCAGGTAGTCGAGGAGCAAGCTTGCCCCGTGTTTTTCGAAATAATCGAGCTGCTGCTTTTGCTTCTTGGCTGGTTCTACTGGCACAGACTCCTGTGCCCAGATTTGCCCATGAGGGTGCGGATTGGAGCATCCCATTACCGCTCCTTTGTTTTCAAATATTTGAATATGGTTGATAAAATCTAGTGCTCCTATTTCATCACATTGCTCTATCCATAGGTCCACTACTTTTTTGATCTGATTGGCTTCCATTTCTGGAATAGTGAGGTCGTGACGTGGCGAAAAGCAAATCACTTTGCAGACACCTCTTTCGCTTTTGGACTGGAGCAACCCGCTCTCAAATCCACCCGACGGGATATCTGACTGCAACGCCGCAAAATCATTGGTAAACACAAATACATCCTTGTAGTCTGGGTTTTTTTCACCACCTATACGCTCATTGGTTGGGCAGAGGTAGCACTTTTCGTCGTAGGCAGGTCTGCGATCTACCGACAGTTTTTCTACCTGTCCTTGCCATGGACGTTTGGATCTGTGAGGCGATACCTGTACCCATTCGCCCGTCAGAATATTTAGTCTTCTATGCGAATGATCGTTTGCATTAAATTCCATTGTTGATAGCTTCTTTATATAGACCTACACCATCTCCTATCGCTACGCGGTAGATTTTAGTGTCTATCCCTGCTGTTCCCTTATACCCTTTCACTACTTGATCTATAACGTGATCTACAGCCTCTTTCTGAATCAGGTTAATGGTGCATCCACCAAATCCTCCTCCCATCATTCGACCACCGATGTGCCCATCCAGCTTAGTAGCAATATCGATCAGTATATCCAATTCCTTGCAGCTCACTTCATAGTCGTCGCGCAAGCCAGCATGAGTTTCAAGCATGATCTTGCCCACTGTTTTAATGTCTCCTGCTTGCAAAGCATCACAAACAGCTTGCACTCGGATATTTTCTTCTATGGCATATTTACATCTTCTATAAACTACTTCTTCCATGTCTGATTTGGCTTTCTCCAAATCCTCTAGCGAAGCGTCTCTTAACGATTGAACGGATGGCTGAATGGCTTGAATGGCAGCTACACCTGCTTCGCACTGGCTGCGACGAATGTTGTATTGAGAGTCGGCAAGATTGTGTTTTACATTCGAGTCGAACAACACCAGCTCATAGTCTTTGAAGTCAGCTGGATAATATTCGTAAGCCAAACTTCTACAGTCTAGCTTCACTACATGTCCGTCTTTGCCCATACAACTGGCAAACTGATCCATAATACCACATTTCACTCCGGCAAATTTGTGCTCTGCCTGCTGTCCCATTTTAGCCAGAGCAGTTTTTTCTACTTCGATATCAAACAATTGGCTCAAAGCCATACCAAACCCACACTCCAATGCTGCAGATGAAGACAAACCCGACCCCATAGGAATATCGCTAGTAAACATGAGATTGAACCCTTCTAACGAATGCCCTGAAAGACGAAATTGATCGATCACACCCAAGAAATAATTGACCCAGCCTTGCTCTACTGGCTCAAGTGTATCTGATATGTCGAAGGTATAAGAATCATCCAAATCAACTGATATCAACTTGGTTTTAGTCGTACCACTCTTCTGAATATATATATATACAGCCAAATCGATGGCTGCTGGCAATACGAATCCATCATTGTAATCGGTATGTTCTCCGATGATATTGATTCTACCTGGGGCACGAACCACCAATGGTTCATTGCCAAAGTTTTCTACAAACGTGTGACTTACGTCTTCCCTATTTCGTCCCATGGAAATATCTTTTAATTATAAACGTAAACTTAACGCTTATTATGTAATTTACAATTGTATTTTATACAATTAATAAATTAAGCGATTAAATTCGCCTATTATTCCAATCTAAATGACAGACGAAAGTACTTCAAGCTATATAGTTGCTCAGCCCATTTTAGTGGCTGTAGACAACGTCATCTTTGGTTTTGATGCTGAGACAGAGAGATTAAAAGTACTTTTATTCAAAAGGAAAATAGAACCATTTGCAGGTCAATGGTCGCTAGTAGGAAGTTTTGTACAACCCAACGAGTCTGCCGTAGTGGCTGCTTCTCGTATTCTTACGGAATTTACTGGACTGGAAAGTGTGTTTTTAGAGCAGCTACATTGCTACAGTGGTGTAGATCGAGATCCAGAAGACCGCGTAATTTCCATAGCCTATTACAGTCTGATCCAGCTACAAAAATACAGAGAGGAATTGGTAGAAAAACACCAAGCGGCTTGGTTTGAGATCAATAATGTGCCTGATTTGGTTATAGACCACAGGCAAATGGTGTCCGATGCGCTCATCAAACTACAAGACAATGCTCGTAGAAGACCGATTGGGTTTAACTTACTCCCTCCTAAGTTTACCTTGCCACAGTTGTTTAAACTATATCAAGAGATTTATCAACAAGAAATTGATGATCGAAACTTTAGAAAAAAGATATTGGCCACTGGTTTGTTAGAAAAACTGGATACCAAGGACAAAACCACTTCTAAAAAAGGCGCCTTTCATTATCAATTCAACAAGGCCAAGTATCAGCAGTATGAAACTGAAGGATACGACATTCTGTTTCATTAAGCCCATACTCAGCCTTATCGTTTACATCACTCTGTTTACTACAGTGATGAGATCCTCGGACGTAAATGGCTTTACTATGTACTCTGAAGCTCCCAGTTCGATGCCCTCATTGATCACGGACTGCTGTCCTACAGCACTCACCATGATAACTTTGGAGGCGATTCCTTGATCCTTAAATACTTTTAATATATCAGTACCAATCATATCTGGCAAAATATTGTCGAGCGTGATTAAGTCTGGATTCAATTCCATAGCAAGGTCTATCGCCATTTCACCATTGGGTGCTTCACCAACGATCTCATAGCCTTCGGCTTTCAATGTATCTTTGATCAACGTACGCATGTACATGGAGTCGTCTACTATCAATACTTTTTTGCTCATCTTACTAATTTTATATTTTTCCTTTTTTTATAAATTCTTGTTTTCACATCAAATACTTCGAACATCTTCTTGCCAGCTTCGGGCATAATATCATAATACCCTATGACTAAGAACCCCCCGTCGTTGAGACTATTATAAAAGAGCTCTAATACTTGAATTTTTAATTTCTCATCGAAATAGATCATTACATTTCGACAAAAAATAATATCATGTTTGGTCAGCATCGAATCGTGCACCAAATTGTGCCGTTCGAAAATAACATGACTTTTATAAGCTGATTTGATGGTGGCATGACTTTCATTGAAATTAAAAAAATCAGCCAATTTTCTATTAGGGTAAAACGCCAAAAATGGCTTGAGATACTGCTCCACTATGATGAGCGAATAATCCCCAGCTCTGGCTTTTTTCAACGCGATAGAACTTAGATCCGTCGCTATGGCCCTAGTCTTTTGCAGCATACCCTTTTCCTCTAATACGATGGCCATGGTATACACTTCTTCTCCTGTAGAGCAGCCAGCATGCCATATATTGAGCCTCGGTTTGGCTTTAAATTGATCGAGAATTTGATCTCGGATCACAATCCAGGCATCTGGGTTTCTGAATAACTCAGTCAGATTGACCAACAGGTCGTCTATTCCTTTTTCAAAAAATTCTTTGTCTTTGATGATTCTAGCCCACAGCTCCAGCATAGAACTCATCTTATGCTTCATCATCAGACGAACAATACTCCTCTTCAAGGACTTTTTTTCATAATTAGTAAAGTCCAAGCCATACCTGTTTTTCAAGGCCTGCATCAACGCATCTAATTCTTCATCCGATATATTATCTATCACGCTTGTTGTGGTTTACACACTATTTTTTAGTTTGATTATACTAATTCCTTAGCCAATATTTGCTCTGCGTTGGCTTTCACTTTTTCTATAAAACTCTCTTGTAATAGCCACACAAACTCTGGAGCCACACCCAAATGAGGAATACTAAAAATAGCACGAAACTCTACTTTTGACTTGTACACCACAGACTCTGCCTGAATGTACTTATTTACTTCATTGGCTTGCATCACGTGCAACGAAGGCACGTTGCCATATATTTCCAAATCCAGAAAATTAGCTAACTGTGTGATGACAGAACCAGCTACCATATTGTCGATCTCCGTGAGATACTCCAATTTCATCAAGCGAGTTTCTGGATTGTTGTTGAGCAATATTTCTTCGGGCAGACCTGCATTCTGAATCTTTTGCACTTCACTTTCTGAAAAGATCAAATGACAAAAGCCTTTGAGGTCGCCTACTAATTCTGTTTTTAGCAAATGTGTTTTGCTATCGGCTTTAGTGCAATACTGCGGTACATCAGACACCGTTTCAAGAGAGGTGGTGATGCTTTTGAGGGTAGCCTCCGAGCGCAAGATACTCTGGAAGGCAGTGGCCGCCTTTGACAATCCAAATTCTAGTAATTTGTTGGCTGCGCTGGTTTCCCTTTCTGTCAAATTATTAAACATGATCTGTGAGTTTATATCTAATTTTCACTTTCTACTGATTTCTGAGCCAATGTTTTAAACATTAGATCTGAGATGGTGGTCACGTCTATGACCAAACAAACTTTGCCATTACCCAAAATGGTGGTTCCACTGAGGAGCTTAGTTTTTTCTAATGGAGGTACCATAGATTTTTCTATGATTTCCTTTTGCTGAAGCAAACGATCGACTACCATGCCTAGCAGCTTGCCTGCATACGAGAGTACGATCACATCCAATTTTACATCTTCTTCGATCGCCTCAAAACTCTGGTGCAAAACACCTTCTTTCTGACAATCTGCAAGATTTTCAAGATTGACTATATCTTTCAAAAAGATGATCGGTATGGTCTGATCGAGGTATTGCGCCATCAGTCCATCCGTAATCCTGTGGATGTCGCTCTTGGCTAAAGATACCACTGCTTCGGTATAAGACAAGGCTACCGCATACTCTTGTTCGCCTAGTTCGAAGAGCAGTGCTCCTTTTAGGGCCATAGATGAAGGCAAGTTGAGCTTGATCGTAGTGCCCATGCCTACTTCAGTATCTACCTTGATCTGGCCTCCGATAGACTCTGCCGCTTTTTTCACCACATCCATCCCTACACCTCTACCAGAAATTTCGGTGATTTTTTCAGCATTAGAAAAGCCTGGTTCGAAGATGTACATAATCACTTCATCGTCGGATAGGCTTTGTGCTAGTTCTTTGCTGGCCAGCCCTTTTTCTACGATTTTTCTGCGAATGATTTTGGCATCTATGCCATTACCATCATCGCCTACTTCTATGACTACATTATCTTTCTCATAATGAGCACTGAGAATAATAGTGCCTTTATCTGGCTTTCCTTTGCCTCGCCTTTCTTCACTACTTTCTATTCCATGACTCACGGCATTTCGCACTAGGTGAATCATGGCATCACTCATGATTTTGAGTATGTTTCTGTCTATTTCACATTCGGTACCTTGTAGGACCAAACTCACCTGTTTGCCTTCGATGGCGGCTACATCTCGTATGATTCGGTGAAATTTATTGAACAAAAAGCCCACCTGAACCATACGGGCATTCATGACTCCATACTGCAGATCTGAAGTGATTCTTTGTAGACCTTCGAACTCTGAGGTTCGCTTACCATCTACACTATTGAGTGTGATTAGTCGATCTCTTTCGATGATAAGCTGTCCCACCATGGTCATGAGTTCGTCCATTTTTTTGACTGGAATCTGGATCACATCAGTAAATGTGATCTCCGATTTCATTGCCTGAAGTTTACTTGCATCGACCGATGGACTGCTGGCTTCTTTTTCTTTGATGAAATCCATCATTTCCTGACGATCTTCATCTTCTGCTGCTTGTACTTTGGCTTCGTTGGATGTTGCAGTCGCTGATTCTTCGTTTACCGCTTTTTGTTCAGGGTTTACTTCTGTGGCCTTGGTATGTTTTTCTAAGAGTACAAATAGTTTGGTTTTGATACCCAAGTAGGCCACTTTCTCACCTGTACTTAGTGCACCAATCAATGCACCCAATTTGTCATTGGCCTTAAAAAGGCTATCAAACAAGTCTTTGTTGAGCGCCATATTGCCTTGCTGCACAGCACCCATTACATCTTCCATGACGTGGGTCAGCTCAGCGATGTCATTGAACCCCATCCCCATCGCATTGCCCTTGAGGGTATGTACGATTCTAAAGATGGAATTGATGGCATTCAGGTCTGAATGATCGTTTTCCAGATCGGTAAATAAGCGGTTTAATTCTTCGAAATTCTCCAGCGCTTCGGCATGAAAGAGTTCTCTATATTCTGCTTCTTTGGACTTCAACGTTTTCCCTTTTTATAAACTATTGACTAAAAAACTTCCGATTTCTTTGATATCGATTGACTTGTCAATCGCTCCACACTGCACCGCTGCTTTCGGCATCCCATAGATGACACTCGATTTTTCATTTTGTGCGATGGTGTATCCTCCAGCCTCCTTGATGGCCTTCATTCCTTCTACTCCGTCTTTGCCCATACCCGTCAGGATGACTCCTAATGTCTTGGCGCCGTGTACAACAGCTGCAGAGAGCATAATCGAATTGATCGACGGATTGTTGTATTCTCTAAACTGTTGCTCCGTAAAATCGAGCTTGATTTTTTTCCCTTTTTTAGCCAAAACCATATTGCCAGATCCTGGTGCGATAATGACCGTACCGGCCATAGGCTCCATATTTTTGGCACCCACTACTACATTGAGTGGACTCAGTTTGTTAAGCCGTTTTACGAATGGGGCTATAAAATTAGTAGGCATGTGCTGGCCTATGATCACTGGCACGTTGAGGTTGGATGGTAGCGACACAATGATTTCTTCGAGCGCACTAGGCCCTCCTGTAGAAGCGCCTATGACAATCAGATCGTATTTGCTATTACCATCAAAAGTATGCTTATTCGTATTTCTTGTAACCGCTTTTACTGCCATTGGCTTGGCACGTGTCACACTTCTTATTTTTTGGATCAACTCATCCTCAATCAACCTAATCTTGGAATTGCCACGAGAAGGCTTGTTGAGATAATCCACGGCTCCTTCTTGCAAAGCATCAAATATAGGCTGCAAGTTGGTGTTGCCCACGGAGCTCAAAATCAGGATTGGTAGCGGAGCTTCCTTCATGATGTTTTTCACGGCATAGATACCATCGTACTCACCCATGTTCATATCAAGCAACAACACATCAGGCTTCAGCTCTTTCACTTTTTCTAATGCATCCTTACCGTCGATAGCTGCACCTACGACTTCCATACCTTCATTTTCAGACAGGATATCTGATATCAATAGGCGCATAAAGCCTGAATCGTCCGCTATGAGTATCCTCGTTTTAGTCATATCAGTTGCCGTCTTTTACAGACTCGGCAATTACCCTTACTTCGTCGCTTTCTATTAGCTCTATGATGTCGAGTAGGATAATCATCCCATCTTCGTTTTTGATCAACCCTTTGATAAAGGTCTCGTCCAAAACGGTATTGTTCATGATACCTGAAGAACTTTCGATAATATCTCCTTGTACCTTGAGTGTGGTAGGTACCTCGTTGACCAATATACCTGCTTTGAATCGTTCGTTTTTGATCACTAATGTGAACAGCTTTTCTTTGATGTCTTCTTCGGACTTAAACAATTCAAATTTTTCTTCCAAATCCATTATCACCATTACCGAACCACGGATATTGGCAACCCCTTTCATATACTTAGGTGCTCGTGGCAACTGAGATACAGTGGGTGCTGGTACAATTTCTTTGACTTTGTCGATCTCTAGTGCGTATCTCTCACCTCCCAACCTAAATACAATCAACTGAATGCTTTTGCCTTTGAGCTGTTTGATCTCTTGGTCGTATTTGGCCTTGAGTCTGTTGCGTTGTTCCATCTCCTCTTTGGTAAGGAAGTTGGCAGGCAACACTCTTTTGGCTTGGGTCAGAATCGGAGACTCCGCTACTGCAGCTACTTCGAGTACCTCTACTTTGCTCTCTACTGGGGGCTTGGCTGCTGTAGGTTTGACAGATGTCTTCTTGCTTTTAGTTGCCGCCTTTTTTACCACAGGTTCTTTCACTACTTTTTTTGTCTTGGGCGCAGCTTTTTTAGCTGGCTTAGACGCAGTCTTCTTTACAGCCTTTGTCTCCACTGCCTGCTCCTCCTTTTTGGGCTTGGAGGGGATCAACTTGTCTTTCTTTACGTTCTTACCTAAAGCCATTAGCGCTGTGATTTATCATTTTGCTTTTAATATTTCTTCGGCAAAAGCCATGTAGTCTTCTGCTCCATTCGATGTGGGGGCATAACTAATAAGGCTTTCTCCAAAAGAAGGTGCCTCACTTGCTCTCACATTCGTTCTGATTCGAGAATCAAATATTTTAAAATTATAATTCTCTTCTATATGCTCGTAGATCTCTCTGCTCAACTTGCGACGGCTATCCACCATCACAGGTAAAAGCCCCATTATTTCAAGGTTTTCATTCAATACTTCTTTGATTTGATTGATCGTAGAAATAATCTGATCTAAACCTTGTAGGCTCAATACTTCCATCTGCAAGGGCACGATGACCCTGCTGGCAGCATTGAGTGCGTTGATGGTGAGCAAGGACAACGATGGTGGACAGTCGATCAACACATAGTCATACCCTTTGGCTGTAGCCAATATTTTTTTGAGGATAGACTCTCTGGCTAGTTCGCCAGCAATGCTGATTTCTACATCTGCTAAATCGATCTGTGCAGGTGCCACTTCTAGTCCCTCTCTAGGGATCAAAATATCTCTAAAATCTATTTCTCCTAAGATCACCTGCCCGATGGATTTTTCGATTTCCAATATTCCAAGAGAATAGCTTAAATTGCCTTGGGCATCCAAATCAACCAGCAATACTTTCTTGCCTTTTTTGGCCAGAGCACAGCCGAGATTGACTGTAGTGGTAGTCTTTCCTGTCCCTCCTTTTTGGTTTACTATAGCTATAATCTTAGTCATCCGATGCTTTCATGTTTTGAGACAACATAAACTTACTGATTCCGCTCTTTAGGTCTTCGGCTACTTTGGCTAGCTGTTGCGATTTTTCGGTGTATCCCATCATACCAGAAGAAAGCTCTGTGGCTGAACTGGCCACTTGCTCTGTACCTGCAGCTGTCTCTTCTGCAATTACTACCACATTTTCAGTAATGGCCACTACTGCATTGATGTCTTTGACCTGTAGCCTAGTGGCTTCTAATATCTCCTGCGAATGTCGGAAGGTACGATCTGAAGTCTCAGATATTTCTTTGAATACATCAGAAGCATCTTTAGATGCCTGCTCTCCATTTCTCACAGTCTGACTCATGATCTCGATCACCTTGGCAGCCTCCCTTGTATCCGCTTGCACATCGCTGACGAGTTTTTCGATTTCTTTGGCAGAGTTTCTAGAGTCTTCAGCCAATTTTCTTATTTCTTCGGCTACTACTGCAAACCCACGACCTGCATCACCTGCCTGAGCAGCTTCGATAGCTGCGTTCAGTGCCAGTAGATTGGTCTGGGAAGCAATTTCGGTAATCACACTCAATACTCTTGTAATCTCTGCGGATCTTTCAGTCAAGATCTGAATAGACTCATGCGTTTTGGAAGAATATTCCGATATATCTACCATGTTGAAGACTACTTTATTGACCATCTCCAGTCCTTTTTCGCTACTGCCTACTCCTTGCTTAGCGGCTTCGTTGATGGTTTCAGCTCTTTCTCCCATTTCATTGGATGACTTGAGGATACCTTCTACCAAATTAGACGATTCGTCTACTTTGCTCACCTGAGTTTGTGCACCATTGCTCATTTCTGATATGGCAGAAGCAATCTCTTTGGTATTGGTATTCATTTCTTCGCTAACTACGCTCATTTCAGCAGATGATTCGTCTACGAAATTGGCGTTTTCAGCAATACTCATCAGCAGTTCGGTGAGGCTATCCAACGCCTTGTTGAGATTGCCTGAAAGGCGTGCCATATCTCCGCTAGCCTGTGAACGAAACCGTTTGGTAAGGTCTCCATCTGCCATGGCATTGACGATATCATTGACAGCCATGACGGGTGTGGATACAGACTGTAGCAAGTTGTTGACCGAATCGCTCAAATCTTTCCATCCTCCTCGCTTGGCTGCAGTTTGAATTCTGGCGTTCAAGTTACCTGCATTCCCGGCTTCCTCTACTACTTCTTTTACATCGTCGAGCACCGTTTTTAGATTGTCTCTCATGCTGAGTAAAGAATGACCGAGCATATCTTTATCGCTCGACACTTGGAAATTCAAATCCAAATTACCTTCTCCAATTTGCCTTGAAAACTCAGCTTTCTTAACTAATTCATCTACCAAGACATTGACTGATCCAGCCATCTGGCCCAACTCATCTGAGGAGTCCACAATGAGTTTTTTATTTTGATTTAAATCACCTAGTGCTAGGTCTTTCAAAAGACTGTTTGATTTTTCAATAGAAGTGGTGATATAGTTAGATATTTTAAGGATGATTATAAACAATACGGCCAGTCCAATCAGCCCTACAAAAACAGTGATAAGTAAAGTACGGTTAAACGACGCTGTAATTTCTGCTACAGGCACGATTGTCGCTGCCCACCAAACCTGACCAGTTTTACCCAAATTGACTGGGAAGAACGAAACATACACCTCTGCACCAAAATCCGGGTCGAAAACAGTAAAAGAGAAAGCCTCCTCTTGGCTTATTTTCCCAAGTATGTCGAAGTCTAATTGCTTCACAAAACCCAACTGTTCTAAAGAGGCATTGAATAACGCAGTATCTTGATGGGCAATGATCTTGCCTTTGGCAGACACTAGAAAGGCGAAACCATCTTCATAAAATTCTATGGTAGACATGGTCTGAAAATCGCTTAACGATAGGTCTGCTCCAATACAACCAAGATACCTATCTCCCGCTAAAAGCGGCACTACTGTGGATGTTCCTAAAATCGAATCTCGGTCTATCTTACTATAATCATAATCTGCATACATATAGGGTTCGGACAGAGATTCTACTTTTTCTGTTTTCAATAGATGATAGACGCTTCCTTCGTCATCTCCTTCGGTATTGGCTAATTCAGAAGAGGAACGCACTTGCCCATCTCTGACGTAGAAGTTTTTACGCTCTCTACCATAAGGGAGTGTCCATTCTGGATCGATAGCCGAAAGTTCCCAGCTCATAAAAACAGCATCGTACTTGGGGTTGTCTAGCAGTACACTGGTCATCAACTCTTCGCGTACTTTGTCACGTTCTTCTACGGGTGCATCCACAAACCGCTCAAGAACTCTGCCCATGGTACGAGCTATGGCCAAGTCTTCGGCAAGACTGGCTTTGATCTCATTAGCCTTGGTAGATGCATAAGTATCTGCCAAGATTTCAGCTTCTGCAATGGCCTTTTCTCTTAAACTAAAACTTATATAGCTTAGCGTAATCACATATATCAAACCCGTGACTCCCAAGATGAATACCATCATCTTTCTTCTAACTGTAATGCTTTTTATCATAAGCTAAATAAATTAATTAATTGCCTTCTTAAATATCCAGCACCACATCTGGATACTTTTCTTTCAACTGAGGAAGGTACTGCTTCCCTTTTATTTTATCTTCTTCAATTTCATTTTGAATGATCAAAAGCCCCCAATCTTCAAATTCAGGGATTAAAATCGGTACTTTTTTAATAAACCAATATTTCTGTTTCTCTCTGAGAATTACTTTTTCGAGACTATATACTGGCTCACGAGAAGCTACTAGTGCCTCTTCTTTAGTTTTAATTTTTGCAGCAAATTCTTCATCATAAAAATCGAAGTCACTCTTACCAATAATTTCCTCCAATGGATATCCAAAATCTTTGGCTACAGCTTCATTTAGCATATAAATAATCCCTTTGGGGTCTTTCAAGGCAATTTTATAATCTATTTTATTAATGATGTCTCCAAACAGACCATTTTGCTTTTTGATGAGCTCCATATTGCTTCTCATCTGCTCTTCTCTTGCCTCACTTTCCCGCTGCGCTGCCAATTTGATTTCGGTTATGTCTCGGGTAATGCCATAGGTACCTATGATATTACCATCCAAATCTCGAAGAGGCAGTTTAGTGGTTGCCACGTATCTAGTAGTACCATCCTTTTTATCTACTTTTTCTTCCGAATTTAGAATTGGTTCTCCAGTCTTGATGATGTTTAATTCTTCTTCATAGGACCTTTTGGCATGATCTCCAAAGAAGTCGAAATCACTTCGACCAATGACTTCCTCCCCTTTGTTTGCACCCAACATACGAACATGCGAAGCACTATTCCGGATGAATTTACATTCAAGATCTTTGAAATAAATATGATCTGGCATGTAATCTAGTAAAGCGTCTAAGAGCATCTTCTCATGCTCAAAGGCCTCTCTCATTTTGAATATAGCTGTATTCTGCCCTGCCTTACCTGAAAGCTTAACCATACTCACTCCGTTTTTCAACACTTCTGCTACTTGAGCAAGGCTTTGTGTCTTATCATTGAAAAGTTCCATTCCTGACGACAATTCGTTAGCCGAACTGGCGACCTGTTCTGTACCTGCAGCCGTTTCTTCGGCAATCACCACAATCGCTTCCGTAAGTGTCACCACTTCATTGATATCTCCAATCTGTAGTTTGGTGTCATTCAAAATTTCTTCCGAAAAACTTAAATTAGCTGTAGCCGACTCTAATATCTTTTGGAATACATCGGAAGCCTGAGCAGATGCTTCGCTACCGTTCTTCACACTGGCATTCATGATTTCGATGACATCTGCAGCCTCTTTGGTGTCTTTTTGCACTCCGCTGACAAGCAACTCAATTTCTTTGGCTGATGCACGTGAGTCTTCCGCCAACTTTCTAATTTCTTCAGCCACCACAGCAAATCCTCTACCAGCATCTCCTGCTTGCGCTGCTTCGATCGCAGCATTCAATGCCAATAGATTAGTCTGTGAAGCTATCTCAGTGATGACGCTCAGTACTCTTGTGATTTCCTTAGAGCGCTCCGTCAATATTTGTATAGACTCCTTAGTTTTTGATGAATAGTCTGAAATATCGTCCATATTGAACACTACTTTATTCATCATTTCTAGGCCTTTGGCACTACGATCTGCGGCATCTTTTGCTCCTCGATTGATGGTTTCGGCTTTGCTCGCCATTTCGTTGGAGGAATTCAGAATACCTTCAATCAAAGTAGATGATTCGTCTACCTTGGACACTTGATTTTGCGCACCATTACTCATCTGTGCAATCGCAGAAGCAATTTCCGACGTATTGGATGTCATCTCTTCTGTTGTCACTTTCATTTCGCCAGTGGCTTCGTCCACTGTAGATGAGCTGTTCAAAATTTGATTCAAAAGACCGTCAATATTGTCAAGTGCCTTATTGAAGTTGCTCGATATTTCTTCAATTTCCCCTTTGGCTTCTTCGGTATAGCGCTTGGTCAGATCTCCATCTGCCATGGCTTTGATGATTCTGTTGAGGGTGATGAGTGGTGCTACAAATGAACCTAGCAGATTATTGATAGATGCGCTCAACTCTAACCAGGCACCTTGCTTTCCTTCTTCTACTACTCGTGCACTGAAGTTGCCTTCCTCTACAGCCTCTCTTATGACCGCTTTGGTGTCATTGATCACGATTTGAAGATTGTCTCTCATTTTCATTAGCGACTGACCCAGTACATCTTGTTCGCCAGACACCTCAAACGGTGCGTCTAAATTGCCTTCTCCTATTTCCTTTGAAAAATTGGATTTCTTGCTCAACTCTATCAAAAGCTGATTCAGGGATCCTCTCATTTGTCCCAATTCATCTTCGTTATCTGCATCGATATTTAAGGTAAAATCAAGATCTCCTACTGCCAGTTTTTTCATAGCTTGATTCGTGTCTATGATTCGTTTTGCAAATCGGCCAGAAATATTCCAGATGATGAGGCTCAGCAAAACAAACCCAATCAAACCTCCTGAAATCAAAAATCTGAAAGCGATTAAAAATGAGTTATTGATCTCGTCGAGAGGCAATACGATACCCACTGCCCATGGCTGCGTAGCCCCATTTAATAAAATAGGGGCAAATGACACATAAATATCATCATTCAAAGTCTCATCATAAGTCACGTATGACGTAAAATCACCTTCTCCGATACGCTCTACCACCTCTAAATCAGCATCGAAAAAAGAGAGGTCTGCCACGGATTTCGTCACCATAGACTGATCATCATATGAAGCGATCATGCCGCTGTTAGCCACCAAGAAAGATTTTCCTTGGGCATATACGGTGTCTTGCACGGCCTCTGAATAACCCAACAAGGAATAATCTGTACCAATCAGTCCTACAAACTGATCCCCTTTCATAATAGGAATACAAGGTGATGTAATCAGTGATCGATTAAGGTACCCGTCTTGATAGTTATCGCTCACATAGGGCTCAGACATTTCTTCATGAGGCGAAGCCTTTATTCTATAATAGTCGCCCGTAAGATCTTGACCATCCGTATCCAAAGTTTCAATGGTTTCAAGGATCTGACCATCTTTCCAAAAATAGGTGATTCTTTGTCGGCCATATGGCAAAGTCCACTCAGGATCAATAGCGGATAGTTCCCAGCTCATCCATACGGCATCGTAGTTGGGGTACTTTTTCAATATACTGGTCATCAATGACTTTTGCATGGTATATCGAGTCTCTGGATCCAATGTAGTATAATCACTAAGGATCACGGCCATAGATCGAGCGATTGACATATCTTCTTGCATATTAGCATTGATGTCATTAGCCTTTTGTACGGCATATGTATTCGCCAAACTAACCGCCTCTTTAAGTGATTCTTCTTTTAATTGGAATCCTACATAACCAAAAATGATAAAATATATCAGGGTAGTTGCCCCTATAATATATAGCATCATCTTCTGCCTTATCCTTAGTTTTTTCAACTTTTCCTTCATCCTATTTCTCCCTACTGCTTAATCGTTTTCTTAGTCTTGGTCACTCTTGATCATCTCTAAAATATCGATAAGTATAATCATTCGATTATCTTTTTTGATAACGCCATTGATAAAGTGCTGCTCATTGTTTGACTTTCTCATCACATCGGCGGTACTGTTGATCTGGCTTTCTTTAATCATGAGTGTTTCGGGTACTTGACTAGATACCACAGCGACCTTCACGTCCTCGCTATTGATCACGATAACGTAATTGATCTCATCTGCTGCTTGTCCTTTTTTCAGTCCAAATTTTTTGGCTAAGTCTATTACAGCTAATACATTGCCACGCACATTGGCCACACCTTGGATATACTTCTTGGTCTGGGGTACGGGCGAGATGGGAGGTACGGGTACTACTTCTTTGATCTGGCCTATTTCAAAAGCATACTCTTCTTTTCCTACGGGAAACACCACCAGCATTCGACTGTTTTCTTCGACCTGCTGCGTAGCCTCTAGGTCATGGTTTAGTTGGTTCAGAGATTGTGTATCTCTTTGGTCTAGTTTGGTTTCAGTCTTGGGCACCAACGAGCTATCTACAGTTGCATCCTGAACTTCCTGTTTTTCAGGAATCGCTGCTTTGGTTCCTTTCTTCAAATTATTCCCTATTGCCATTTTATTCTATGTCTTTTTTTAAATCACTACACGCCTTAGAAGCGTACTCCAACCAAACTTTTGTACCTATACTCACGCAATAGCTTGGCCTGCATGATCATTGGAAATTTATGTAATTCTTCGAGAAGCAGCTGTGTACTCAAAAGTGCCGAATTACTATCTGATTTTTTAGTACTATCGTCGATCACATTATTAGGTATAAAATACAGTTCGGAAACTTCGAAGGTATCGAACTGAATCACGTCGATGTCTGGCTCTACACCGGGTATCAGTGGTGCCACATTTCCCGAAAGGGTCTTAAATTCTCCACTTTTATTGAAAGAATACAAGCTATGATTGGCTCCACCAAACAAGAGTGATTCGTCGTGCTTATCGTACACCAAAAGAGCGATATCTACCGAGCAAATGTTTTCATCGTACTTCTTTCCGAAGAATCGGTTTTGAATTCTGATAGACAGGGTAGATAGTATTTCTCTAGGGTCATAGATCCTGTCTTTGTACATGAGCTCCATCAATGTGGCGCAAATGAAGGTATTCAAGGTGAGTGCGTGTATGACGCCCGAGTTGGTATTGAAAGACGTGATCAGCAGTTTGTTTCCCACTTCGCCAAACCAATAACCATTATGGTTGACTCGGTTGTGCTCATAGAGGATGAAGGCATCTTCTATATATAAGCGTAGCTCCTCCTGGCGCGGCAAGAGGGATTCTCTTAGTGAGACGTTGAACTCAATGACTTGATCCATATTGACGGTAGACATCATGTTTTTTCGTGCCTCTACCGATTTGATAATTTCTTTTTTCAGCTCTTGCTTGGTCTTGACCCCAGGGTCCAAGGTAGGTTTGGGGACAACAGGAGTAACATCAGGCTTTTTTTCCTCTTCTTTAGGGTTACGGATTTCTAAAGCTTTATCAAATTCCTCTTTAAGGTCTTCTTGATTCCAAGGCTTCACTAAAAACCGATCGAGTCCTACCTCCTGATCTACACGAATAATCTCATCTTCGTCGCTAAAGCCCGTCATAATCATCCGTGCGATATTGGGGTACTGTGGTACGATTTTGATGAGGAGCTCTACACCCGTCATGCCAGGCATGCGCTGATCGGTCATGATCAAGTCTATTTCCTGACTTTCTAATATTTTGATCGCATCTGTACCAGATTCCGCGGTAAACACATTGTAGTGACGCTTGAACGCCCGCTGAAAAATTCGAAGGTTTACTTCTTCATCATCCACGTACAGAATACTGTATTTTTTAACTTCTTCGTCCTTGTATGTCCTGTCTAGTACTCCTTCCACAATAAAAAATTAAGCTGGTGCTGATTCCATTGATTTGTTTACTTTTCTGAGCTTTTTAGGCAATGTAATCACAAACTCAGTGCCTTTGCCCTCGGTGCTTTCGACTGCTATAGTCCCGTTGTGTTTTTCGATGATTCCATAGGTAATCGCCAAGCCTAGTCCCGTACCTTTCCCTACTTCTTTGGTAGTAAAGAATGGGTCAAATATTTTCTTTAGCGTGTCTTCTGACATGCCTTTACCGTTGTCTCGTATCGTGATTTTGACATGGTCTTGGTCTACTTCTTCTGTCTTTATATTGATTGTACCTTTAAAATCTATGGCATCACAGGCATTGCCTATGAGGTTCACCAACGCTTGATTGAGTTGTCCGGGAAGACACTTAATTGGCGCGATGTTGGTGTCCAAGTCTTTGAGTACCTTGGCTTTTTTCTTGTACTTAGGCTTTAGGATCACTACAGCGTTCTCCACGATCTGGTTGACATCTGCCTCTTTGATTTCTACCTCGTCGTGTCGTGCAAATACTCGAAGTCCGTTTACGATTTCGGTGATTCGGGTAGTCCCATACTCCACATCGTCGAGCGACTCACTGGTGGACGTTTGCAAATCGCTAAAATGATGATCGTCTTCTCGCTGAATTTTGTAATACTTCTTGATCTCCTCCAAACTATCGAGCTCGCAGATCCGCTTATAGTTTTCGATAAATACATTGAGCTGTTTGAAATTATCTTTGAGGGTATTCACTCCATTCGCCACAAAGTTGACAGGGTTATTGATTTCGTGTGCGATACCAGCAGTGAGCTGACCTAATGAAGACATTTTTTCGGACTGAATAAGTAAGGCTTGCGTTTTCTCCAGTGTCTTGCTCGTTTCTTTGAGTTCTCTACTTGCCGCAGCTTGCCTAGCCAATTCTACTTTTTCTTTGGCTTGCTCTTTATATTTAACCACCAACTTGTCATATTCTTTAGCGAATAAGACTTTCATTTCTTTCTTCTGTTCTACAGATTTTTGATACGCTTGATGAATTTTACTGACTTGAGCTTCCTTACTTTTTAGCTGGTTTCTAATATCGGCAATTTGCATTTCTGCCATGATGCTCTTCTTGCGAATAGCCGAAGTATAATAGAATGCTCCTCCCGCCACACCTAGCAACAGCAGTGCTAAAACCAAAACAATACTATTCGATGAGCTTTCTCTCGATCTCTCCACTTCTTCAGTAGTGTCCTGCTGGCTCTCCAACGGGCGTGCCATGGCTTGAAAACCATTCAAATTGATAAGCAGTACTGCAACAGCCACTATAAAAACAATCTCTCTTCTCATACTATTTGCCTACCGAGCACATCGCCCTTTGGGATAATTGGTTGAAAACTAGGGTAAAATTGGTTTTTCTAATATACACGATTCTACAACTAAATTATAACATTAAAACCATTTAGAAAGGGATATAATAAGAATACCGACCTTGGAGTTTCTATGCAGAAACTCTAACCACAAACCACCAAAAAAATAGAAAGAAAGAATCTGAAAATTATGAAGCCTGACGCAACTGATCCTTGATTTTGAATACTTCTACAAACTTGAAAGGATAATTGTAATGTTCACTTATTTCACGTCCGATTTCCAAAATATTAGGCCTATTTTTCTCATAATACCATGTGATATTCAATGGTCTGTTGTCTGACGACAAAGAAATCAGTTTTTTCACAAGGATGTGGAGATAGGTAGTAGAGTCTTCAATGTTTTTTAGTGCAAAATTCACATTGATCTCATTTATATCTTGGTTATCTAATGCTGGAAGGTGGCTAAATACATGGCCATAAAAGCTGAGTGGATCATCGGGCATAGAATTTCCTCGAAGCTCAAGCTCTCCATGACTCGGTCTAAAACTCACCGAAGGAGTAGTACCAGTAGGCCGTATGAAATATCCATCCATCATCACAATCGAATTATTCTAAAATCTCTATTTATTAAAATGGTCTATAATTATTCTAAGATCCAATATTAGACATTATTATGACGCATTTCAATCCGTTTTTGTACCTAATGTGACTTTTAGGTGAAATCACTAATCGGGTGATTAGCCGTAAAACAGTCCAAAAAACAACCTGAGGCCACACTTTATAAGTTAGCGTATTTCACCAAAAAATAAAAATTTGACAATCACGGATGACCTGCTGAATTTTATTCCTTCACAACGGCCTAAAACTTAGATTTCTTCTTTTCGAATGCGGATGGTTAAAATGAAAAAGCAGTGCTCTGCATCGAGTGGTTCGAAATAATATTCATACTCCGTGCCTGTCCGTTTTTTGATATCGATAAAGCCAAGACCAGCACCTCCTTTTTCTGAAATGGTAGTGTTTTCCATCGTGGTCTTATGCAATGCTCGCAGCTCTTCTTTGTCTAGCGAGTTTACTCGATCCAATATATCTCTAAGCCGCACTGCATTGTCTAGTGAGATTTGATTGCCCGTGGTTACATAATATTCGTAGTCGTTGTCGCCTATGAGGAAGATACCGTCTTTGGCCAGACCATCTTCTAGGCTATTCGAAGCATACTCAGCAGTACTGTCCGCGTGCTTACAAATATTTTGCAAGGCTTCTATCATCACATGATACACCCGACGAGACACTTTCTTGTCTTCTTTTTTGTCGGTCATATCTTCTTCGGTCATAGCCGTGATACCGTTGATGGTATTTTGAGTAATCTTCCCTAGGTAGACAATGTTGACATCGGATCCTTCCATAAGATCTCTGAAAGCCACAATGTTTTTGAGGTGGTTCAGTTGGTTCGTCTGTCTTTTTCTAATATTATCCATGCGATATTTTATTCAATAAGAAAAGGGATTTTTCACCCTATACACTGCCTGAGGATAAATATAGAAATAAATTCCCAAGCAGAATTATAATAAATTCTTAAAAATATTTCCCGAAAGAACTACGGGTTACATATTGGCTTTGATCTCCATCATTTTCCGATAGATTTCTAGGCATATCCAAGCATCTGTAGCCGCGTAGCTGATTTGAGAATCAGTTAGCTCTTCGTTTTCCCAATTAGACACTTGCTGGCTTTTAGATATTCGATGGTTCATAAACATGCCAGCGTAGTTTCTAGCCCCTATACTTTCAAACCCTAATTTAGCACCTAATTCATTGAGATCTACAAAGCCTTGAGGTTTGAAGTCTCTCAACTTCTGCAAGTCTTTGATGTCGTCACGAATTCCTATACCTACGATTTTGATTTTGGGGTCTTCAAAAAGACTGACAATTTCTTTGGAAAGGCTTATTTTATTGAGTCTAAACAAAAAAGCCTGATCGGGCAAAGAGAGCTGCAACAATGCGACAGGGTAAGATTCTCCTTTTCTAAACGCCGGCTTGGTCTCAGTATCAAAACCTAAAATAGTTGCTTTTTTGCAAGCTGCTACGGCTTGCTGCACCTGACTTTCATCGTCGATTATCTGATACTTCCCTTCGTACTTCATTAGCGGAAGCTCGTTTACTTCCTGCTTAGTAATCTTTCTAATCTTCATTCAACTCTTATTTTTTTCACTTAGGCGGCGAATCTTAATATTTAAATATCCAAATAATATCGTCATCATTGGGCTAATGATATTGAAAAAACAATAGGGAGCAAATGCCAATACGCCTACTCCCAACACGCTGGAATGATAGGCTCCGCAAGTATTCCATGGCACAAGTACAGAGGTGACTGTGCCAGAATCTTCCAAAGTTCGACTTAAATTTTCAGGTGCCAAATCTTTTTCTTTATATAGATCGGCATACATCCTACCTGGCACCACGATAGCCAAATATTGATCCGAGGCGGTGACATTAAAAAACACACATGTACCAGCTGTAGAAGCGATCAATGCTCCGCTACTTTCGATCCTGTTCATGATGGATCGAGCAATCACTCTGAGCATTCCTGCTCCTTCCATCACTCCTCCAAACATCATAGCAGACATGATCAGCCAGATCGTATTTAGCATTTTAAACATCCCTCCCGAACTCAGCAGTTCGTTGACCATCTCGTTGGAAGTGGAGACTCCTACATGACCGTAGAGCGCTTTCATCACTCCTACAAACATCGTCTTCCAATACTCTCCTGTATAGCCCGAAACTTCGGCAATGACTGATTGTTGAAATATGAGTGCAAAAACAACCCCAAGCAATGTGCCTACCATCAAAGCAGGAAATGCTGGCACTTTCTTTACGATCAACACGATGACCACTACTGGCACGATAAAAAGCCAACCAGATATATGGAATTTAGACGTGATCGCATCCAGCACTTCGACAGTATCTATACTTGTTTCGGGTACCGCATTGAAAAAACCCATCACCAGGAATATAATCAGCGTAATACCGATCGACGGGAAGGTCGTGTAGGCCATATAACGAATATGAGTAAACAAATCCGTGCCAGCCATGGCTGGCGCCAAGTTAGTTGTATCGGACAAAGGCGACATTTTATCACCAAAGTAGGCACCTGACAAAATAGCTCCCGCCACAATTCCTTCATTAATCCCCATAGCCTGACCAATACCCATCAAAGCGATTCCTACTGTAGCTGCTGTAGTCCATGAGCTACCTGTAGACATAGAGACTATCGTACAAACAATGCACGCTGCAAAAAGAAATATAGTGGGGTTTAGTATCTGTAGACCATAATAGATCATAGCGGGTACTACACCGCTAATGAGCCAACTTCCTGCCAGTGAGCCTATCATCAATAGGATCAAAATAGATCCCATAGCAGAAGTAATGCTTTTGACCATTGCCTTCTCAATATCAGCCCATTTGTAGCCGATACGAGCGGCTAGTATCGCTGCTACCATGGCAGACAATATTAGCACAATCTGATTGGAACCAGACAGTGCGTCATCTCCAAAAATAGATACATTAATGGATAGAAAAACGACAAGAAAAATAATGGGTATGAATGCCTCCAGAAGCGATGCTTCTCTCTTCTCACTGCTCGTACTCATTCGCTCATACATTTTTGGTATTAAAAACTCGGAAGTTAAGCAATTTTGCTCAACCAAAATGCAGCAACTGATTTTTCCAATTTTAAATTAGATACATACAGGCAATCTAGCATCTGCTTGCCTAAGCCAGATTTAACCTTTGAACAGATCACCATACTTTACAATCTCCTACGCCTGACAATTTCCTTTTTCACTAAGAGAAACTCCCGACTACTTTGCCCAGCAATAGAAGTATTTTCTTCGGCTCTTCTCATCAAATAGGGCAACACTTTGGCTACAGGGCCATAAGGCACATACTTAGCCACATTATATCCTTCATTGGCCAGAGTATAGGATAGATTGTCACTCATGCCATATAGTTGAGCAAAATATACCTTATGATCCGTCTTCGAGATGCCGTGTTTCTCCATCAATTCGGTAGTGATTTTACAACTATTTTCATTGTGAGTACCCACACAGAGGTGAATATCATCGATATACTCGATACAATAGGCCACTGCTGCATCATAGTCGGCATCCGAGGCGGCCTTGGTTAGCTGTATTGGGTCTGGATATCCTTTTTCTTCAGCACGATCACGTTCTTTTTCCATATAAGCTCCTCTGACCAATTTAGCACCTATCAAAAAACCATTATCCAATCCCAGCTGATGTGCTTTTTTCAAATTAGACAATGACGCCGTGCGATACATTTGATAGGTATTGAATATGTACACTTTTTCCTGATTGTACTTCATCATCATATCGTACACCACGGCATCGATCACATCCTGAATCCAGCTCTCCTCCGCGTCTATAAAAAGGTGTTTCTTTACTTCCACAGCTTTGGCGCAAATCTGATCCACTCTTTCGAGAAATTTGGCATATCGTTTTTCTTCGCTAGGAGATAAGGCCACTCCACTTTGTTTTCTGGCCAATAAGCTAAATGCAGTAAAACCCGTAAGTTTCATCACTCCTGTTGGGATGTTTTCGGTAGTAGCGGCCATCTCCAATGACCGAATAATTTCATCTCGATTGGCATCGAATACCTGCTCAGACTCTTCTCCTTCTACCGAGTAATCCAGAATGGTTCGAATATGAGATTCGGCAAGTTTTTCTACTGTGCCTTGGGAATCTTTCAGGGATTCTCCTCCACAAAATTGTGTGAAAATCGTTTTTTTAATCATCCACTTGATGGGCAAGTGAATTTTAAGTGCAAAGACTGTCATCCAAATCCCTATTTTGGCAATTATGGGATTATTCATCGACAGAAATAGGAAATACATTCTCTTCAAGTCAAAATTAGACTTGTCTGCGAATGCCACTTGGGTGTCATCGAAGTTCATCATTGGGGTATACTAAATGTTGTTCTTATTTTTTGGGACGGCAAATATATGCACGAAACCCTATTAAAAAGATACAAAAAAAGCGAGACCTTTTACAAAATCTCGCTTCAATTCCCTTTGTCTGATTGGAGATCAACTGATCCCTAATTTCCTATTCACCTTGGCAAAGAATAAGTACATCACTGGTACAATGATCAATGTCAAGAAAGTGGCAAATGTCAAACCATAGATAATCGTCCATGACATAGGCCCCCAGAAGGCTACATTGTCTCCTCCCAAGAAAAAGTCTGCATCATAGATAGAAAATAGTTTCAAGAAGTCGACATTGATCCCCACTGCCAGCGGAATCATACCCAATATGGTCGTGATTGCGGTAAGCAAAACGGGTCTAAGTCTTGTCGCACCAGAATGAATAATCGCATTAACGATCTCTTCCATAGGCAGCTTATCTACACCTAGCTCGGCTTTTCTTCTATCTCGAGTCAGCTCGATAAAGTCGATCAGTACAATAGCATTATTCACCACGATACCTGCTAGTGATATAATACCAATCATAGTCATGACTACAGAAAATTTCATCCCAAATATGACCAGCCCTAAGAATACCCCAATGGTACTCAACACTACAGACATCATAATAATGAAAGGAGCCGTGATTTTATTGAACTGCGATACAATAATCAGGAAGATAAAAAAAACAGCGATGAGCAAGGCGTTGCTTAAGAAAGCCATCTCTTTGGCTTGTTTCTCTTGCTCTCCTCCAAACTTATATTCATAGCCTGCTGGCAAATCAAAACTAGTCAATAGTTCTTTGATCTGATCGTTGATCTGTGTCGGGTTGTAGCCGGAGATCACATTCGAGCTAAGAGTAACGACTCTTTTCAGATCCTTTCTTCTGACCGAACCATAGGTAGAGCTCAATTCTGCCTTGGCCACAGACGAGATTGGTACACTGCGCATTTTTCCACTACTCTGGTTTCTGTAAACCACACTTTTGTTCATCAACGCATCTACATCGTATCGGTATTCTTCTTTGAGTCTTAGCTGAATTTCGTAATCATCTTCCCCTTCTTTGTACTTCGATATTTCTTTTCCAAACAATGCCGTTCTTACTTCCATGGCGATAGATTGAGTAGAGAGTCCAAACCTTCTGGCTTTTTCTCTATCAATGTTCACAATCAATTCAGGCTTACCTGTTTCCAGATCCATTTTCAATTTTTCAATCCCTTCGATCCCTGAATTATTGATATAACTCTTCATTTGCTCCGAAGTATTGATTAGCGTTTCAAAGTTGTCGCCCGAAATCTCTATACTGATAGGCTTGCCCGCTGGTGGCCCATCGGCATTTTGATCTACTGTGACTAACACGCCCGGATTACCTCTCATGGCATTTCGCAAAGCATCCAAGGCATCCAAGGTAGACAAACCTCCACGGTCTTTAAATTCTTTGAAATCGACCGTAATCCTGGCTTTGTTTGGCGTAGACTTTTGCCCAAAGGCAGAAGAATCATTAGGATCGGCTGTGCCTTCGCCTACATTGGCAATCACAGACTCCACAATACTCATATAAGGCTTGATCACCTCCATTACTTTAGCTTCAATCTGCTCCGCAAAAGTATTGGTTGTCTCTACATCTGTACCTACTGGAAATTCAATAAATACATTGACATATTTAGGATCTGTCTTTGGGAAATACTCAACCTCTGGAGGGAAAACAGCCATTAACACAAAAGAGAAAAACAACAAAAACACTGTTCCCCAAAAGAAGGCATAGGGTCTTAACCCTGCCAAGGCATATTTCAACAATCTACCATACAGTCCTTCTATCCAAGGCAAGAATACACTTTGAAATCTTCGTGACAACGGCACCAGCACATACACATTGAGTAGTGTAATGAAAGCCACTGCAAAAGCCATATTACTAAACACCGCAGAGCCCATCAGCAAAAACAAAAGGCCTACTACTACGGATACTCCGACGATCAATAGTATTTTCTTATCATTCCTTTTTTCGCCTGCGTCCAATTTCATAAAAATGGCAATCAGTACAGGGTTGATAATTAAGGCTACAAAAAGTGACGAGCCCAAAGTCACCATCAAAGTGATAGGCAGGTATTTCATAAACTCCCCCATGATACCAGGCCAAAAGGCCAAAGGTAAAAATGCCGCTAAAGTAGTAGCGGTAGAGGCGATAATAGGCCAAGCTACTTCTCCTACTCCTCGTTTGGTAGCTTCGAAAGCAGAATAACCCTCTTCTCTGAGTCTATACACGTTTTCTACCACTACGATACCGTTGTCCACGAGCATACCCAGTGCCATGATAAGCGAGAATAGCACCATCATATTGATGGAAATACCAAATGCTCCCAAGACCAAGAAGGACATAAACATAGACAGCGGGATAGCTACTCCCACGAAAAGTGCATTTCTTGATCCTAAGAAAAAGAGCAATACAATGACTACTAAAATCACCCCAGAGATGATATTATTTTCTAAGCTATCTACCATGTCGCGCGTCTGCTGCGATTGGTCGTTGGTAATGGTTACTTCCAGATTAGCTGGAAAAACATGTGTCTTGGCATGGTCCAATATGACATTTATTTTATCCGTAGCAATCAGTAAGTTTTCACCACTTCGCTTGATCACATCGACCATCACTACAGGCTGCCCTCCCAATCTGGCATAATTTTGCTTTTCTTTATATCCGAATTCTACCTCCGCGATATCACCCAGATATACAATATTGCCTTTCTCACTTTTGATAACTACATCGAGTAGATCGTTTGGGTCTTCGAACTCCCCCACTACTCTAATCGACCTACGAATATCTCCTTCTTTAAGGTTACCTCCAGAAAGCGTGATGTTTTCTGCACGAACGGCATTTTCTATATCACCGAAGTTGACCAATCGAGATTCCATTTGATATGGGTCTACATTGATACGTACTTCTTTTTCATCGATTCCACGTATTTCTACCTTAGAGATTTCAGTCAGTTTTTCTATTTCATCCTCTAGATACTCTGCATAGTCATTGAGCTGCTGCAGACTATAGTCTCCCGACAAGTTGATATTGAGTACCGGAAATTCCGAAAAGTTCATTTCAAAGACATTTGGATCTGATTCCAAATCGGACGGCAACTCGGTCTTGGCCCGATCCACCGCATCTTTCACCTTGGTGAGTGCATCTTCTATTTCTGTATCTGGCGTAAATTCTACTATGATCGTAGAATAATCCTGCACAGAAGTCGACTTTATCTCATCTACATCAGCTATTGTATTGAGCTCTTTCTCTATAGGACGAGTAATTAGGTTTTCCATATCCACGGGTGAGTTGCCCGGATGTGGCGTACCTATATATACTACAGGCTGCTGGATCTCTGGAAAACTTTCCTTGGGAAGGTTGATATAGGTAGAGATCCCCATAGTCACAATCAGGAATGTAATCACCATCACCGTTGTCCTATTGGTCAGCGACAATGTGGTCAGTCCAAATTGCTTTTCTATCTTATTTTCATCTTGCTTGTTCTCAGCCATGATAAAATTTGGTTAAATATTGTTTGAGTTTATTTTGCGGCTGTACTGGCATTGGCTTCTGCGGCTCCTTCTTTCATCAGCTTGACAATGGCTCCTTCTGACAACTCTCTGTATCCTTTGAAAGCAATCTGCTGATTCAGCTTTACTCCGCTTAGTATTTCGGTTTCGTTGTCAAAAGACAACCCTGCTTTGATATGGATTTTTGTAGCCACTAGATGCTCTCCGTCTTGCTCTAAACCAAATACAAAACTTCCCTTATGATCTTTCTGTATCAATTTGGTAGGAACTTTGAAGGCTTTCACATTTTTGTAATCTTCTAGTTTCAAAACAACCACCTGATTAGGCTTCACAGGGAAATCGAGCTTAGGCAACTGTACTTCTACTTGAAAGGTTCGGTTTTCGCTGTTGATCACCTGTCCCACTGACTTGATCTTGGAAATCAATTTTTTGTCTTGCGACGGGAAGTATATTTCTACAGGATCTTCAACCTTAAATTTGCCAATGTATCGCTCAGAAATATCCGCATTGATATGAATGTCATTCGGGTTTACGATTCTGATCAATGGCATGCCTGGCTGAGCCATTTCACCTTTTTTAGCAATCACAGCATCTATACTGCCTGAAAATGGCGCTGTGATTCTTGTTTGTCTGAGCTGAGAATTGGCTGTAGCCAATTTTCTTTCAAGCGACTCTTTATTGTTTTTAGCTTCTAGGTACTGAATCTCCGTTCCGATGTTTTTCTCCCATAGGCTTGCTTGCTTTTGTGCTACGATTGTTGCCAATTCTAGCGACGTTTTGAGCTCTGCAATATTATTTTGGATAATGTCTCCATCTAGTACAGCCAACAAATGACCCGATTTCACATAATCACCTTCTTTTACCCGTACAGATTCTATCTCCCCTGGAATCTGAGAACCAACGGTCACATTGGTACGTGACTCCACTCCTCCACGTACTTCTATCATATGTCTGAACGGTTCTGGCTTTACTGAAATGGCGGTCACCAAAACAGAATTGTTAGTCGCTTCCAAGAAAGACGGGTCTAATGCTGCAATCTCCTTTTCCAAGCCTTTAATTTGGGCTTGTATTTCTACCGATTGAGACTTGAGTTCAGATAACGCTTCTTTTTTGGCCTCAAGGTCTGATTCACCTCCACCACATGCACTTGCAAGGATGACCATGGCCAGTAGATATATATATTTTGTCATGATTGTTAGTTTTTCGCTGTTCTAATTATAGCAAAACGCCGTAGGCTTTTTGCAGGTCTATTTTGGATACTAGCGCGTCATACAACGCATTATAAAAATTAATTTGAGCTTGTTTGTAAGTAGCATCGGCATCGATTACTTCGATATTTGAACCTACGCCCTCATTGTATTTGATCTTGGCTACTTCGTATACTTCTTGAGAAAGTTCCATATTTTCACGTTGGGCTTCCATCATTTCTATGCTACGATTGTAGTCAGCCAAGGCTGATTCTATTTCTACATCTATATTGTTTTTGAGCAGATTTAGCGAGTAGTCGATCTGCTGCACTTGCAACTGTCTTTGTTGTACTTGTCTACGCTTCCTCAATCCATCAAAAATTGGTACAGTAGCCTTCACCCCAATCGCTCCAAGCCCAAACCACTGATCCGAAAATAAATCACCAAAAGAAGTATTACCTGTATTCTGACCATAAGTAGCTATGAGGTCAAGTTTAGGGTAATATTTAGCTCGCACATTTTTGATATCCAGCTCTTTCAACTCCTTATTGATATTCATCTGATCATATTCTACCCGTTGTTCATAGGTAAAATTGGCCGCATCGGCAAAATCGAAATAATCAATTCCCTCGATAGTAGAAGTCAATTCCAGCTCTTCCGAATGGTTTAGTCCCATTTGAAATTTGAGCAAAGATTCTGATACATTCAATACCTGCTCGTAGTTCTCCTTTTCTACTTTCACATTATTAAATTGAACCTGAACTCTGTTCACATCAATTTTTTCAGCAAACCCACTAGAATACATCACTTTGGTATCGCTAAGCAATGAATCCAATCTGGAGTAGTTTCGCTCTATCAAACCAAATCGTTCTCTATTTACTAGGACCAAAAAGTAAGCCTTGGATACAGCCTCTGCCACATCTATCTTAGTTTTGATGTGATCCTTCTTCGACAATTGTGTAAAGGTCTTTGCTGCTTCCAGGCCAATAAAAAATGATCCATCAAAAAGCATCTGAGACAGAGCTACATCAAAGCTAGACGTATAAGGAATCCCGAATTCCAACGCGACCGTTTCGCCAGCAGGCACGCCAGGAGGAAAATTTCCATCCGCTTCTATGAGCGACTGTTGTATTTTATAATTGTAAAATAAATTCGCATTTGCATTCAATTGCGGCAATCCATCTGCGATAATTTCACCGACCTGTCGATCTGCAATTTCTTCTTCCAGTTGCGCATTTTTCACACGCTGGTTATTATCCAGTGCGTAGTTGATCGCTTCCTCTAAGGAAAAGCGAAAAGTGGTCGATTCTTGGGCATAGCTCACCTGGTGAGCTGCTACAAGACTAATGGTGAGTATTAGATGAAATATTGGTTGTTTAATTACTCTCATAAGATTTAGCATCTATCAAGCTGTCATATAATTCTTGCCCTTTTATCGTCATCATGCCACGTGCAAAATGATCAAATAGGGTCATTTGTACTTCTGTAAAATCGAATTGATCTCGTGGAAAGACTTTTCCATCGAAGGTCATTTCTATAGATTCCACCCTAAAGGTGGCTAGTATTTCGGCATTTAGATCTTCTCTAAAAAAACCTTCTTTTTTCCCCCGGGCTATAGTTGCCAGCATGGTTCCTTTAATATATTCACTCTTATAGTCCATCCAAAGACTCCAAGACTTGGGATGATACTTTTGTAGGTCATAGATCATAGAGGGGTTGACCGTTTTTACGTGTTCACGGATACACGCCGACAAATTCACTAACTCCTCGATCGCATTGTTGGTTTTTTCCCGCGCCTCGGTGACTTCACACCTATTTCTATTTATATGTGCTTGAGCAAACGTAAATACCAATTCGTCTTTATCCTTGTAAGACTGATAAATAGTCTTTTTAGAAATAGACAGTTCTCTTGCGATATCGTCCATAGACACACTCCTCACGCCGTACCTATTGAATAGGCTCTCCGCTACTTCTAGTATTTTATCTTTTGTATTGTTAATCATTGACGCAAAAAAACGAAGGAAACGACAAGCATCCTAATAGTTTCCTCGGTTTCTACGAACGAAAGGCAGATTTGTTCGAATTTTTCCTGTATTTTTTTGTCCTCTATGAAGAAAACCCAACATCTCTTCAAATATTCTCCTGAATTCCAACTCGATTATCTCCAATATGGACAAGGTAACCAAAGGTTAATTTGCTTCCATGGATTTGGCCAAGAAGCTACTATATTCGAAGAGTTGTCTTCTCAATTAACAGATTATCAGATCATTAGTATTCACCTATTGTTTCATGGCCAAAGCGACAGAACCCATTCTTCCACTTACCTACAGCATAAAGAATGGAAAGCCGTTTTGGCAGGACTGTTAGATCACTTAAATATCTCTAGATTCTCCGTGTTAGGATATAGTATGGGCGGACGGTATACGATTAGTACCATTTATGCTTTTGCTAACCGAGTAGATCACTGCCTATTGATCGCACCTGACGGAATAGTAAAACGCATGTCTTATGAGCTGGCCACATTCCCATACGGCCCACAGCAGTTATTTAGCTATTTCATGTACCACCCAAAGTCCTTTTTTTCTTTTTTAGATCTCATCGAAAAAACCAAATTGATAAACCCATGGACAGTCAAGTTCTCTAGAAGCCAGCTCAAAGAAGATGCTCAAAGACATCGAGTATTCAAATCTTGGATTACACTCAAAAAACTCAGATTAAAACAAAAAGCACTAATTGCACTCATCAATAAAGAAAAATTCAAGACGCATCTAATCTTTGGTCGATATGATCGAATTATAATCCCCGAACATCACCAAAACTTTTGCGATCAGCTCCCCTCTACCCAAGTATCCATAATAGAAAGCGCCCATCATGATTTAATTACTCACGCTACAGATACGATTAAGCAAGCTTTGGCATCCTAAGTAGCCCTAATAATAAAGCGCCCGCAAATTGCAACGAAGAATATGAACTATTTGCTCTCCCATTACTGAATTTCATCTTACTTTTGCGGCTTGTAAACAGTCCTTCTCCGATGATCTTTATATTCAAGAACACCACCACCACCTACTACTTACTCCAGTCAAAGTCCGACCTGAATACGGTTGACATTGAAAAACTCCAGTGGCTTTTTGGCAACGCCGAAGTGCTATCAGAAAAATCTCTTTCGGGTACCTTTATCGGGCCACGCCAAGAGATGATTACACCATGGAGTACCAACGCCGTAGAAATCACCCAAAACATGGGTATAGAAGGGGTTGAAAGAATAGAGGCGTTTCACACGACAGGGACATTCGATCCCATGTTGAACCAAAAATACACGACGCTCAATGCCGACGTTTTCATTATAGAGAAGCAGCCAGAAACAATTCTGGACATCGAAGACATCAGAAGCTATAATCAAAGTGAAGGTTTAGCCTTGAGCGAAGAAGAAGTAATTTATCTGGAAAGCGTGTCGGAGCGCTTAGGTAGACCTTTGACTGACAGCGAGGTATTCGGTTTTTCTCAAGTCAACTCTGAGCACTGCCGCCACAAGATTTTCAACGGACAATTCATCATCGATGGAGAAGAGAAATCAGAAACACTGTTTAAACTCATCAAGAAAACATCGCAAGCACACCCTGGCCAGATAGAATCTGCCTACAAGGACAACGTCGCCTTCATCAAGGGGCCTAAAATCGAACAGTTTGCACCAAAAACACAAAATCAGGCCGATTACTTCGAAACCAAGGACATCGACTCAGTCATTTCGCTCAAAGCGGAAACTCACAATTTCCCTACTACCGTAGAACCATTCAACGGCGCTGCTACTGGTTCTGGTGGAGAAATCAGAGACCGTATGGCTGGTGGTCAAGGCAGCATTCCTCTAGCAGGCACAGCCGTGTATATGACTTCATATCCACGTTTAGAAAAAGGCAAAAACTGGGAAGAAAATATTGAAGCTAGAGATTGGCTTTATCAAACACCACTAGACATCCTCATCAAAGCTTCTAACGGAGCCAGCGACTTTGGAAACAAGTTTGGACAGCCTGTCATCTGTGGTTCAGTACTTACCTTCGAGCACGAAGAGAATGGCGAAACCCAAGGATTCGACAAGGTAATCATGATGGCTGGCGGCGTGGGTTATGGCAAGTTGTCTGACGCACAGAAAAAACCATTAACCAAAGGAGACAAAATCGTGGTAATGGGAGGCGACAACTACCGAATCGGCATGGGAGGTAGCGCTGTATCATCTGTCTCTACTGGCGAGCATTCCAATGCCATCGAGCTCAATGCGATCCAACGATCTAATCCTGAAATGCAAAAAAGAGTAGCCAATGCATTAAGAGCATTAGCTGAAAGCGACAATAACCCAATCGTATCGGTACATGATCATGGAGCAGGCGGTCACTTAAACTGTCTGTCAGAATTGATCGAAGACATAGGTGGCCAGATCAACATCGACCAACTCCCTGTAGGCGACCCTACCCTATCCAACAAAGAGATCATTGGCAACGAATCTCAAGAAAGAATGGGATTGGCTATAGCCGAAAAAGACATTCAAGGACTGAAAGAAATTGCAGACCGAGAGCGCGCACCACTTTTCGTAGCTGGCGAAGCCACTGGCGACATGAAATTCATCATGAAGCACAAAGGCAACGATAAGGCAGCCATGGACTGGAGTTTAAACGATATGTTTGGATCTGCTCCAAAAACAATATTAAAAGACAACACCTTAAAAAAGCCTTACCAAGCCGTCTCAGCTAATGACGCCAATTTTGAAGCCGATTTAAAACAGCTGCTTCAGCTCGAAGCTGTCGCTTGTAAAGACTGGCTCACCAATAAAGTAGACAGGTCTGTGACAGGCCGAGTGGCCAAGCAACAAACTTGTGGCGAAATTCAGCTTCCGCTGAACAATGTAGCCGTGATGGCACTCGACTTTGTAAACAACAAAGGAATCGCAACCTCAATAGGACATGCACCTATAGCTGCCATCGCCAACCCAGCCAAAGGTTCTCAATTGGCAATCACCAAAGCACTGACCAACCTCATATGGGCACCCCTCACTCATGGGCTCGATGGCGTATCACTAAGTGCCAACTGGATGTGGCCTACTAAAACCGACGGCGAAAGAGCCCGTCTGTATGAGGCCGTAGAAGCCGTAAGTGAATACGCTATTGCACTTGGAGTAAATATCCCTACGGGAAAAGACTCTTTGTCGATGACACAGAAATACAACAACGGCAAAACGGTAGATTCTCCAGGTACAGTAATCGTCTCCACCGTAGGCGAAGTCTCTGACATACGCCAAACCGTAACCCCTGACATTAAACCTGTAGCTGATTCTACACTTATATATATACCGCTATCCGACGGAGCCTTTGCTTTAGACGGATCTAGCTATGGCCAAATTAAAAATACTGTAGGTACCAACCCTGCTAGCTCACCAGAAGCCAATTACTTCAGAAAGGCATTTACTGGCGTACAGCAACTGATTAAAAAAGGTCAAGTATTGGCCGGGCACGATGTGTCTGCAGGTGGACTGATTACGACCTTGTTGGAAATGCATTTTCCTACCACACAAAGTGGTGCTTCACTCGATTTAAGTGCACTAGGCAGCAGCCTCTCTCAGATTGCATTTAGTGAAAGTCCAGCATTAGTCATTCAGGTGAAAACTGGCGCTTCTTTAGCTGCTCTCGAAGGCATCCAAACGGAGACCATTGGCACAGTCAACCTAGACAGAACCTTCACCCTCAAAACAGGCAACCAACAAATCGATCTCGATATCAATGAATTGAGAGATACTTGGTTCAAAACATCCTATTTGCTAGAGCTACATCAAACCGAAGAAAGTAACGCCACTTCGAGATTCAAAAGCTACAAAAAGCAAGCACTACAATATCAATTCCCAGCTGGCTGGACTGGGCTTTTGAGCGACTTAGGTCTAAACCAAAAAAGAAAAGAACAATCTGGCACGAAAGCAGCCATCATTAGAGAAAAAGGCGTAAATGGAGACCGTGAAATGGCTTACGCTCTTCACCTCGCTGGATTTGATGTAAAAGACATACACATGACTGACCTGATCTCAGGAAGAGAAGATCTTTCAGAGGTAAACATGATTGTATTTGTAGGTGGCTTTTCCAATTCCGACGTACTCGGATCAGCCAAAGGCTGGGCGGGAGCCTTTTTATACAATGAAAAAGCCAATACCGCATTGAAAAACTTCTATGCCCGACCTGACACCCTCAGTTTAGGTGTATGCAATGGCTGTCAACTGATGATGGAACTAGGCTTGGTATTCCCTGAGATCGAAAACCATCCTAAAATGGCACACAATGCTTCTGGCAAATTTGAATCTATCTTTCTTGATGTAACTATCCCTAAAAATGATTCTGTAATGCTTGGTAACTTATCAGACACCAGACTTGGCGTATGGGTGGCACACGGTGAAGGCAAATTCCAACTACCACAAGCAGAAAGCGACTATACCGTTTGCATGAAATTTGCTCATGAAGCCTACCCTGGCAATCCAAATGGATCTGACCATAATGTGGCTGGCGTTTACTCCAAAGACGGCAGACACCTGGCTATGATGCCTCATCTAGAGCGCTCTCTATTCCCTTGGAACTGGGCACACTACACAGAGCAAGCACAAGAAATCACCCCATGGATTCAGGCGTTTGTAAACGCTAGAGAATGGGTAGAGGGTCACAAATAAAAAAAAGTGAAATATTTGCTATTTTTTATTGCCAACACTTGGCATTATTCAGGCAAATCTCTACTTTTGTGTTCCCAAAATAAGGGGGTATAAGATTGGCCTATGGTGTAACTGGCAACACGTCTGGTTTTGGTCCAGAAGAGTCTAGGTTCGAGCCCTAGTAGGCCAACTTAAAAAGAAGCTGTCTCAACTGAGATAGCTTCTTTCATTTCACTAACGCACGAAACATGTCTGCAGTAAAGATCTTCGCCGGAAATGGCTCCAGAGAATTAGCAACCGAAATCGCTAATAGTTACGGCAAGCCACTTGGAAATTCAACCTCCAAAAAATTCAGCGATGGCGAGTTGTCTTTTAGCTACAACGAGACCGTTCGCGGCTGTGACGTTTTCATCATTCAATCTACGGGACCTTCTGACAACCTGATCGAGCTATTGCTCATGATCGATGCAGCCAAAAGAGCAAGTGCTAAGTCTGTAACTTGTGTCGTTCCTTACTACGGCTACGCACGTCAAGACAGAAAAGACAAACCAAGAGTATCTATTGCGGCCAAACTAATGGCCAATGTATTGCAAGCAGCTGGCGCTGACCGACTGATGACTTGCGACCTGCATGCCGATCAAATTCAAGGTTTTTTCGACATCCCTGTAGACCATCTAGTAAGCGCCTCTATTTTTGTGCCTTACATCAAAGATTTAAAATTAGACAACCTAATCTTTGCCGCACCAGACGTAGGAAGCACAAAAAGAGTTAGAGAATTTGCTAAGTTTTTTGAGGCCGACATGGTCGTTTGTGACAAACACAGAAAGAGAGCCAATGAAATTGCTTCTATGCAAGTCATTGGAGACGTAGAAGGAAAGAACGTTATCTTAGTAGATGACATCATTGATACCGCAGGCACCCTGACTAAAGCCGCCAACCTTTTGAAGGAAAAAGGAGCAGTTTCGGTAAGAGCTTTCTGTACTCACCCCATCCTATCTGGCAATGCCTACGAAAACGTAGACAGCTCAGAACTGGAGGAATTGGTAGTGACAGACAGTATCAAAATCAAGGAGGGTGTATCCTCCAAAATAAAAGTGGCCAGCATGTCTGAGCTTTTCGCAAAAGCGATTAGAAAAATTCATGACCACGAATCCATTAGTTCATTATTTATTCAATAACATATATAGTATTATGAAAACAATAGAGATTGTAGGGTATAAAAGAGCGAATCTCGGCAAGATTGATGCAAAAAATCTTCGTGCCGAAGGAATGGTTCCATGCGTAATATACGGTGGAGAGGAGCAAGTACATTTTTACGCTCCAGCGATTCTTTTCAGAGAATTGGTATACACAGCAGAAGCGCACTTTGTAAAAGTGAACGTAGAAGGCAAAGAATTTGATTGTATCATGCAGGATATTCAGTTTCACCCAGTAAGTGAAATGATCCTTCACGTAGACTTCCTTCAGTGGTTTGCTGGCAAGTCTATCAAAATGGAAATTCCTGTACACTTGACAGGTATTTCTAAAGGTGTATCTAACGGTGGTACATTGATCCACAAGAGAAGATCATTGACTATCAAAGCATTGCCTAAAAACATGCCTGAGCACATCGACCTAGATATTACCCCACTAGATTTCGGTAAGGCAATCAAAGTGAACGATGTACTCACCGAAAACTTTGAAATCCTAGATACGCCACAGGCATCTATCGCAGTAGTAGAAATCCCTAGAGCACTTAGAGGTAAATCTGCTGCTGAATTGGCTGGAGAAGAAGGAGAAGAGACTGAAGAAGGAGCTGAAGCAGCTGCTGAATAAGTCAACAAAATACACATTGAAAATCCTGCTCGTTGAGCAGGATTTTTTTTTGACTATTTTTAATTACGCAATTATTCTTTGCAAACCCATACGCATATGAAATTTCTTATTGTCGGCCTCGGCAACATCGGACCTGAATATGAGCTCACTCGTCACAATATCGGCTTTTTGGTTTTGGACAGACTAGCCGAAGAGCAGGGTGCCAAATTCGAACATTCAAAATTGGCCAACAAATGTGAGTTTAAGTACAAAGGCAGAACCATTCACCTTATCAAACCCACTACCTATATGAACCTCAGTGGAAAGGCAGCGAACTACTGGATGCAAGATCTCAAAATAAGTAAAGAAAACATGCTGGTTATCACAGATGACATTGCCCTGCCTCATGGCAATTTACGAATGAGAGCCAAGGGTAGTCCTGCTGGACACAATGGTCTAAAAAATATCGATGAGCAAACAGGGGGGAACAACTATGCCCGGCTCAAATTTGGGGTAGGCAACGACTTCCATAAAGGGCAACAAGTAGATTATGTCCTTAGTCAATTTTCCAAAGAGCAAATGAAAGACCTGATTTTTCCCATTGACAAAGCCTGCGAAATGGCACTTTCCTTCTGCACAATTGGAATTCAGCGCACAATGAACCAATTCAACGATTAAAACATAAATCGCTGAAAAACAGATGGTTGAAAAATTTATTTAACAATCATTAACACATTTTCTTGGTAAAGTGAAATTATCAATCTAGCTTCAAGTTTCACTAAACCAATTCGTATTTATGAAGTTTTTAAAGAACCTTAGTTTAATTGCTGCGGCAATGTGCTTTTTGTTTGTAGCTGGATGTGGTGCCAAGAGCACTTCTACTGAAAGCGAAGAAACTGTAGTAGAAGAAACTACTGAAGCAGTAGAGGAAGTTACTGAAGAAGCCACTGAAATGGCAGACGAAGCGATGGAGTCTATCGACTCTCTAGCTACTGAAGCTGTGGATAGCGTAGCATCAGAAAACTAAAAAACAGTTACGGGAAAAATTAAAATATTGAAATCAGCTATTAAAAAATAAAGATTTCATAAAAAAAACCCTGAGAATTAAAAAAAAGGGACTCTTATAGAGTCTCTTTTTTTTATGACCTGATGGCTACTACTGGATCCATTTTGGCTGCTAAGCCCGCTGGAACTATTCCAGATATCACACCAATGATCACTGAGACGGTTAGGCCTATGAGTACATTTTTTAAACTCATAATAAGTTCTAATGAGCCTAGATCCATAAAGGTAAGAAAGTAGACCAATAAGATTCCAAATCCTCCTCCAAACAGGCTCAGAAAAATAGACTCGAATAAAAACTGAAATAGGATGAAGTTGTTTTTCGCTCCTAATGACTTTTGTATACCTATAATATTGGTTCGTTCGCGCACAGACACAAACATGATATTGGCGATACCAAAGCCTCCAACCAAAATGGAGAAGCTTCCTATGATCCAGCCCGCCAAATTCAACACGTCGAACATCTGCCCTAAGAAGGTAGCAAAGGCTTCTGGTCTATTCATAGCGAAATTATTTTCTTCCTTAGGCTTCAACCCTCGCTTCTTACGCATTAGCCCAGTCAGCTCTCCTTCTAATCTCTCCTGACCAGGATCATCCTCCATGCCTTTGATATTTATTGATGAACCAAGACCTCGATAGCTACTAACAAGGTAAAACTTGCTTAACGTCTTATATGGAATCAAAATATTATCGTCATTGCTAGGTGTGCTAAGCAGTGCTTCTCCCTCTTCCTGAATCACTCCTATCACCATAAACTTAGCACCTTTCACTTTCACTACCTGCCCCACTGCTGATTGTGATTGAAACAACTCTGTAGCTGCACGCTGGCCGATTAACGCCACATTACTTGCATTCTCTGTCTCCTGAACACTAAAATACCTACCAGCTTGAAGCTGCAGATCATTGATGTCCTTATACCCATATGAAACACCTATCATATTTAGCCCAGAACTACTACTGCTCCCCTTTTTGGCCGTTACATTAGACTTATATGCATAAATGGCCAACCCGTCATGATTGACCAAATTGGCTTGGAGATATTTAAATTCATCATAGTCTGTCTCTGGTCTCTGATAATATTTCCACCAAGGGTACCCACCTCCACCAAACTGATATGGCCATTTTTCTAAAATAATATTATCTGCTCCAAGAAAATTCAGGCTATTGTTGATATTGCGCTGAAGCGAATCTACTAGAGTAAACACAGCAATAATGGCAAATATCCCGATCGTAACGCCCAGAAAGGACAGAACCGTCCGCATCACATTCATTCGCAACGCATTGAATGCAAACCGAAAACTCTCCCATACCAAACGAATCATTAACATCTTATAATAATTTAACTTACAAGCAACATTTATCGGAACAATTTACTAATTTTGCCCTCTTATTTTGACGTATTGGTCACACAATCGTTATTTTTATTACATGAATGCAATTGAATATTTTATCTTTCCTTTTTCAACCAATTATTCAATTCAGAACCCATTTCCTAGAAACAGATTTAGATGAAGCAAGCCACGAGCACAAGTATTCTTCGCTCAGCGACGGTGGTGTTGGCGTGTTTCGTATACTGATTAAATAAAACACAAACAGATGAAATTATCAGAATTCAAATTTGACCTCCCTCCAGGGCTGCTCGCGCTTTATCCTACTGAAAACAGAGATGAATCTCGCTTGATGGTCGTTCATAAGGACACTGGTGAGATCGAGCATAAGGTTTTCAAAGATTTAATCAGTTATTTAGATGAAGGGGATAGTGTAATCCTCAACGACACCAAAGTTTTCCCAGCCAGACTGTATGGCAATAAAGAAAAAACGGGTGCAAAAATCGAAGTATTCTTACTTAGAGAATTAAACAAAGAGCTCCACCTGTGGGATGTATTGGTAGACCCTGCTAGAAAAATCAGAGTAGGCAACAAGCTGTACTTCGGCGAAGGCGATCTGGTAGCAGAAGTTATCGACAACACGACCTCTAGAGGCCGAACCATTAGATTCCTATTTGACGGTACCGACGAAGAGTTTTACAAATCGATAGACGAACTTGGAGAGACTCCATTACCAAAAGAGATCGCTCGTAAAACTGAGCCAGAGGACAGAGAAAGATTCCAGACGATCTATGCGAAAAACGTAGGTGCTGTAGCAGCCCCTACTGCTGGCATTCACTTTACCCGACAGATGCTCAAAAGACTTGAGCTACAAGGTGTGGACACCAAAGCCATTACTCTGCACTTAGGCTTAGGTACATTCAGACCAGTAGACGTGGAAGATTTGACTAAGCACAAGATGGACTCTGAGAACTACAGCGTTCCTGAAGACACTGCTACATTGGTCAATAAGGTATTGGACGAAAAGAAAAAAGTTTGTGCCATAGGTACAACGGTGCTAAGAGCACTAGAGTCCTCTGTATCTGCCAACGGAAGATTAAAAGCCAATGAAGGCTGGACCGATAAATTCATCTTTCCCCCATATGATTTTAAAATTGTAAAATCATTGGTTACCAACTTCCATTTACCAGAGTCAACACTACTCATGAATGCCGCAGCATTTGGTGGTTTTGATTTGATTATGGAAGCCTATCAAGTAGCAATTAAAGAAAAATACAGATTCTTCAGCTATGGCGACGCCATGTTGATTATCTAATTATCTAATTATAAAATGACTAACTCCGGAGCCAGCTTCGGAGTTTTTTTTGTTTTACAAAATCATATTATAATATTGTTGGAATGAAGAAGTACACCATTATAGTAGCAGGAGGTTCGGGAAGTAGAATGCAAGCCCATCAGCCCAAACAATTTTTAGAACTCAACGGCCGCCCCATGCTTATGTACACGCTAGATGCTTTTGTACAGTATGACGCTGACATAGAAATCGTCTTGGTATTGCCCGAAGACCATGTGGCCACATGGGAACAGCTAGTCGCGCAGCACAACTACCAGACGCCTCACACCACCACCACTGGTGGCACCACACGATATGAGTCTGTGCGTAATGGACTTAACACTATCAGCGGAGAAGGGTTAGTTGCTATACACGATGGCGCTCGTCCACTCATCACCCAAAAAGTAATCAATAGAACCTTCGAACAAGCCAAAAAAACAGGTAATGGGGTCGCTGCTGTACAAATGAAGGATTCGATTCGCTTGATGGTAAATGGCAAAAGCCAAGCTGTAGATCGCAGCCAATACTTCGTAGTACAAACACCTCAAACATTCAGTATACCATTAATCAAAAGAGCATTCGAAGCCAGTACTGACAATAATTTTACCGATGATGCTAGTGTACTCGAGGCGCATGGTGGCAAAGTAACGCTAGTAGGTGGTAGCTATGATAATCTAAAGATCACAACTCCAGAGGACTTGCTAATTGCTTCCTCAATCTTAGATAGGAGAAAATAAAATGCCTGACCTCTCATCGTAAGCCAGGCAAAATATCTTAATGATTTGGTCGTCGCAGAGGGTTAATACTCGTCCTCATTAAAGAAGAAATCTTCTTTAGTAGGATAGTCAGGCCATATCTCTTCGATGGTCTCAAATGGATGCCCGTCGTCCTCTAGCTCTTGCAGGTTCTCTACCACTTCCAAAGGAGCTCCTGATCGAATAGAATAATCGATTAATTCATCCTTAGAAGCTGGCCATGGCGCGTCCTCCAAATATGATGCTAATTCTAGTGTCCAATACATAATTTACTTCCTTTAATTCTGGTGTTTTATATAATCGTGCAAAAATAAATTTTTCAATCAATAATCAAACTATTGGCTTGTTTATCTGAATATTTATTTTAACTGAATATAATTCGTATCAAAAAAAAATACAACTGATCCTCACAAGGATTTAATTTATTTTTTTGACCTGATAACGCAGGATGAATTAAGCTTGTTTTATTTTCTCTTGACATTCTTTTAGCAGACTCTTTTTGAGCGCCACTTTATCTTGCTGCACTTGCAGTTTGTCATTAAGCATATCTACAAAAGAGCCTTTATTGATATGCATATTACCCATATTTTCATGAAACGATTTCAACTCCGTTTCGTCTCGCTGCAGCAAATCTCGAACTACCCTTAACAAATCCTTATATTGATCCTTCGTTTCCTTTTTTGCAAAACCTTTATTCTTCTTCTGAGTCAAATTCCAAATAAAGCCACGCTCCTGCCATTCTCTAGACAATTGCATAAAACTTTCATGAACTTCGGGATGCGCTTTTCTGGATACATGTCCACTATTCTTCCACTTGGTCTTTAGCGCTTCGAAAGCCTTGTGATCGCTACCAAATGTACTTACCACCAACACCTTCAATTCTTCTAATATTTCAGTCTTGGCTTTCAAACTTTCTTTTTCGCCTTTAGACTTTTGTTTTCTCTCCGCGTTTCTGTGTTTTTTTTGCTTTTCGAAATACTCCTGTGTGACCTTCCAGTACGTATCATTAATCGCTTTAAAATCGGCTTCGGGAATTCTACCTATGTCCTTCCACTGCTTCTGAAGCTCCTTTACTTTTTCGAACGTGTGTTGAAATGCCTTTTTATCAATAAATGATTTAATCTCAGCTATAATCGACTGATACTCCTCCATCCGAGCATTGACCAGCATTTGCTTATCCGCCGTAAAAGTGTTTCGCTTTTCATAAAAGCTATCCACTCCTGCTTTAAACTTACCTTCGAGTTCTTCACGCGTCGATTGTTCTGGGCTACCCGTCTTCAACCACCTTGATTTCAAATCTTTGATTTGCTCAAAAGCCTCTTCTTGATCATTGTTGGTCAAAACCACCTCCAACTCCAACAATAGCGCCTGCTTGATATCAGTATTCTTTGCCCTGTTTTTCTGAATATAGTCCCCTAACAAAGCTTTCAACGGTGCTATTCTATCGAGCTGACTTTGATAATCTCCTAGCCCCTCATGACTAGAAATGGTCTCCTCAATATTTTGGAGGCTAGACAAAAAAGACCCCTTGTTGCTCTGGGTATTTATTTTATCCTCTATCTCATCTAGCTTCTGCTTGAGCTTATCAAACTTAGCTTCAAAGAAAGACACAGCATCTGTGATTTCTTCTTCCGAAAGTTCTTTTAGTTTAAGTGCCTCCACCTGACCAAAAGCTGAGCGAAAGAGTACGTTATTTTCTACGTGTCCGTATGGTATTTCCACAATAAATTGGCGAGTGCCTTTTCTTTGATAAATCGGCTGCAAATTTACAAAATCAGGCCAAAGACAGAATATTTTTCGCATATTTGTCTCAAAAATCACAATATATGAGCGACGAAAAAATCATCTTTTCCATGGCTGGGGTCAACAAAATCTACCCCCCACAAAAACAAGTACTCAAGAACATATACCTCTCTTTTTTTTATGGTGCTAAAATCGGCGTACTAGGACTCAATGGATCAGGCAAATCGTCGCTACTCAAAATCATCGCGGGTATAGACAAAGAATTTCAAGGCGAAGTAGTTGCTTCCAAAGAATACAGCGTGGGACTACTCGAACAAGAACCGCAGCTAGACCCTAACAAAACAGTGAAACAGGTAGTCGAAGAAGGCGTACAAGAGATCGTCGATCTTTTACAGCAATTCGAAGACATCAATGCCAAGTTTGCAGACCCTGCCGTACTAGACGACGCCGACGCAATGGACAAGGTGATCCAAGAGCAAGCCGTGGTGCAAGAGAAACTTGACGCAGCCAACGCCTGGGAGCTGGACAGTCGTCTCGAAAGAGCGATGGATGCGCTACGCACCCCTCCAGGAGATGCTAAAATAGAAACCCTCTCTGGAGGAGAAAAAAGAAGAGTAGCTCTTTGCAGATTATTATTGCAAGAACCAGACGTACTGCTACTGGATGAACCCACCAACCACCTCGATGCTGAGTCTGTTCTTTGGCTAGAGCAGCACCTCAATCAATACAAAGGCACGGTGATCGCCGTGACTCACGACAGATATTTTCTTGACAACGTAGCAGGTTGGATATTAGAATTGGATCGTGGCGAAGGCATTCCCTGGAAAGGAAATTATTCCTCTTGGTTAGATCAAAAGCAAAAACGACTAGCGCAAGAAGAAAAAACAGAATCGAAAAGACAAAAAACACTCGAAAGAGAGCTAGACTGGGTACGTATGTCAGCCAAAGGCAGACAAGCCAAGGGTAAAGCGAGACTTGCAGCCTACGACAAGCTGGCCAGCCAAGATGCCAACGAACGTGAAAGCAAGCTAGAACTCTACATCCCACCAGGGCCAAGATTGGGAGACAAAGTAATAGATGTAGAAGGTGTCTCTAAAGCATTTGGCGACAAGCTCCTTTATGAAAACCTTACTTTCTCCTTGCCACAGGCTGGCATTGTAGGTATCGTAGGGCCAAACGGTGCGGGTAAAACCACCCTGTTTAATATGATCACTGGCAAAGAAAAGCCTGATGCTGGCTCATTTGATATTGGCTCAACGGTACAGATTGCCTATGTAGATCAGGAACACGACAATTTAGATCCAAACAAATCCGTATGGGAAGTCATCTCTGATGGCAATGAACTGATCGAACTGGGTGGCAAGCAGATGAACTCAAGAGCCTATGTGAGCAAGTTCAATTTTGGCGGTGGAGACCAAGGTAAAAAAGTAGGCACGCTCTCTGGTGGAGAACGAAACCGTGTACATCTGGCCATGACTCTTAAGCAAGGTGCTAACCTCCTCCTACTCGATGAGCCTACCAACGACTTGGATGTAAACACTCTGCGTTCGCTAGAGGAAGCCTTAGAAAATTTTGCAGGATGCGCGGTAATCATCAGTCACGACAGGTGGTTCTTAGACAGGGTATGTACGCATACTTTGGCATTCGAAGGAGACAGCCAAGTTTATTTCTTCGATGGGCCATTTTCTGCCTATGAAGAAAACCGCATCAAACGCCAAGGTAATGTAGAGCCTAAGCGAATCAAATATAAGAAGCTCCAGTAAAAAACTGAGATCGTATTATAAAATAAAGGAGGTGAGGCTCATAAGCCCCACCTCCCAAATTAACCCTTCCTAAAAATTCCCTCTCCCAATTTCTTGGAAAAGAAAATTAGCAAAGGTACTTTTCCTTAACCCTTCGGTTATTTGATTATCAATCTTTTAGAAATAGTAGATGTACCTGTCTTAAACACTACATGATACAGACCTGACGGGTAACTATTTACAGGAATAGTCAAGCTTTTTACGCCACCCAATTCCAACTCCATAATTTGAACCCCTGCATTATTGATAACCGAAAGTGATCCTACCGACTCATTCATTTTAGATAGATCAAAGTTCAATACTTGGCTAGCAGGATTAGGGAATATAGAAATATAATGCTCTAGGCCATCATCAATACTGGTTACAGTTGTTTCGCCATCTTCTTCGTCCTCCACAGTAATGGCAACCTCTAGATTGACCTCATTAGCACCATCGCTGGCCACAACAATGATCTCATACACATTGTCTCCATCAGCGTCTATTGGGTTTTCGAAATCAGGAGATACCTTGAAGGTCACCACTCCTGTGCTTTCTTCGATCGTAAACAACGACTCATCATTCGCTGTACCTAAGCTATAGGTGATACTCCCTGCATCTGTAGCTGTGGCAGTATACACAGTACCCGTTCCGTTTTCCGTGAAACTAGCCGTCGTGCCAGATGCAAATACTGGGCTGGTTGCATCTTTAGCTTTGGTATCCTCGGCGGCACTTCCTGTATTAGTAGCCTCATCGGTAAGGGTCACGCTGAGCGTGATCGTACCGTCACCCAATCCACTCGCATCTATACCCGACACTTGATCGGTAGCTGCACTGATCGTGCCACTGCCTGTCACGTCGGCACCTCCGCCTGTGCTGCTCAGTGTATAATCGTAAGTAGCGCCTACTTCTGCGTCTGTGAAAGTGAAACTCAATGCGCCCTCATTTTCTGAATTGACTTCCGCCTGATCTATACTTACGGTATAGCCAGATGGTGCTGTAAGGTCAATTTCCAAATCGTACTCCGAGGAATTTGTGGTCTGATTACCCGCCGCATCTGTGGCTGTAATAAATAAACTATACGTGCCTTCTGCTAATGAGGAAAGTACACCAGCTGCTATCTCCCAAGTTCCATCTCCGTTGTTGATCACTGTCGGCGTTTGTCCATCTGATATGATGCCTAGCATGGTAGCACTAGCGTCATCTACCACACCCGTGATTTTCGGTGATTGGTTATTAGTCACTAAAACATCTACTGTGACTACTGGTGCAGTAGTGTCTTTTGTCTTGATACTAGCTGTAGCTTGTCCCACATTATTGGCCACGTCGGTAAGCGTGACACTTAGCGTGATTATTCCTTCCGCTAACCCACTGACATCTATATCTGATATTTGATCGGTAGTAGTACTGATCGTCCCACTGCCCGTTACTTCGGAACCTCCGCCGCTACTGCTCAAGGTGTAATCATAAGTAGCTCCTACTTCCGCACCTGAGAAGGTAAAACTCAATGCGTCCACGTTGCTGCTATTGATATAGGTTTGATCTATGCTTGCTGTATAACCTGTTGGAGCGGTCAAATCGATCGTCAACTCATTGCTAGTCGCATCTACGCCAGTATTCATTACATTATCATTGGCATATATAGTAACGCCATAGACGCCTTCCTCCAATGCGGTGATGGTGTTGTCTGCGACTTCCCAGGTGCCATCACCGTTATTGGTGATCGTCAAGGATTGGCTGTTAGACAGAAACCCAGTCAAATAGCTAGTAACATCATCTACGGTACCTGTCAGCTTTGGCGTCTGATCGCTGGTCACCAAGGCATCTACGGTCACTACAGGTACTATGGTGTCTTTTGTGAGGGTACCTCCCACAGCACTTCCTACGTTGCCATGTGCATCGGTAAGTGTGATGCTAAAAGTAACGGTGCCATCGGCCAAGTCGCTCAAATCTATACCAGAAATGTTCTGACTTGAGCTGGTGATCGTGCCACTGCCAGTCACATCAGTATCTCCTGCGCTAAATGTATAATTGTAGGTAGCTCCTACTTCAGCAAATGAGATAGGAAAACTAAAAGCAATCTTATTTCCATATTTGATGGCCATGTCAGAGGTATTTACAAAATACCCCTCGGGAGCTGTAGCATCGCTCACCGTGATGGTAAACGACTGGGTAGCTATACCTCCATTGCCGTCATTGGCTGTGAGTACAACATCGTGCGTACCTACTTGTCCAGCAGGATTACCCGAAAGGGTATAAACTCCCTCTTGATACGTTTGAACCTGATGGCCGCCCTGAGCGGCAATACAAAGTCGGTCAGATGCGTCTAAGACAATCCCATTGGCAGACGATAAGTTTACAATTTTTGTAACTGTTGACCCTCCAGGGGCAATTTTATCTATTTGCGTACCATTTTTCACAACATAAAAATTGCCATCAGCATCTCTAGCCATTCCTGTCATATTAGACACTCCCGACATTACGGTGGTTCTGAATCCTGTATTGTCAATTTTATAAATGATGTTAGACGACTTATCTGCTAGATAGAGATTATCATCCGCATCTATATCCAGCGCCGATATTTCACCAAACCCAAAAGCAACCTCCGTTCGGACCATGGCGGGTGTAATTTTATAAACTTTATAGGTGGAGAACCATCCGCCTACATAAACGTTGTCGTCGCTATCGACTACCACTGCAGATAGTCGGAGCAGTGCGGTCGCAATGGTGGTCACTTCTCCTGCTGGCGTTATTTTTCTTACGGCGTTGCCAGGGTCTTCTGTCACATAGACATTGCCCGACGCGTCTGTGGCTATGCCTACGGGGTGATTGAAAGCGGCAGCTGTACCCGTGCCATCCGTAGTGGCGGCATCACCCGATCCCGCAAATGTAGATACGACACCCTCTGGGGTAATTTTTCTGATTCGGTTGTTGTTGGATTCTGCCACGTAGATATTGCCACTGGCATCTACAGCCACATCGCTTGGCCCGTCGAATGTCGCTACATCAGCCGCTCCGTCCGTGTCTCCTGCAGTGCCAGCACCTATTTTAATATATCGGGTGATGGTCTCCATGGCTAGCCATGATGGCTTCGTAGTAGCGGCTACAGATACATCATCGTCATTGATATCGGAGGTGGCTACATAGTAGTTGTAGGTACTGTTGTCGCCCTGCTCGGTGATCGCCGTAGAAGTGAATGTAGGCGCTGAATTTGGCACAATAGTGCTTTGTACATCGCCAGTGAATGTGGAAATTGGACCACAACCAGATATATTCGACCAACTACCTAAAGATAGGGCTGGTGGATTTGGGTAGGATGCTACAGTTTTAGTATGAAACAATTCATACCCAAATCCATAGTCAGCCAATATTTCCCACTGGTTATTCTGCCATATGATTTTAACCATTTCACCATAATCACTCTCACCAATAAAAGTATTTCTAATCTGGCCATCACTAGTAGTGCCACTCTGAGTTAGGGTCATGGTTCCGCCTCCGGGAAAACAAGCATCCGCAAAAATAATCTGACCAAATGAGAGATGTGTGATGCTTAGTATAATGCCCAGCAACCAGAGCTTTTTTTTCCAAAAACCTATTCTTTCCATCTTTTTAATATTAGCTGTTGAATTGATTAATCTGTCGTATAATGAGCACCAAAAATTGGTTTCATTTCCTTAGTCCAGAGTCAATATTTTGGCGAAGGTATAGGGTGTATTCATCGTTTGTAAACGGAGGTGACGAAAGTGAAAAGTTGGTGGACGAATCTCCAAAAGTCGGTGACGAAAGTGAAAAATCAATTCATCATGAGTTGATAGATAATTGCAAGTACGTGAAAGCATTTGCTACTCTTTCATTGGGTGCCCCATGGAGTAGTCCTCACTCAGAAAATTCAAAAGATCATCGACTAGCGGAAGCCAGCCGTAAAAAAGTAATTGGCAAAACCTAGTCCATCAGCAAGGACAGCAATTCATCTCTTCGTCGCTTCACGATGGGCAGCTCCTCCTCACCAACTCGGATAGACGTACCTCCAATACTTTGTATTTTTTCGATATTGACCAAATAGGAACGATGGGTCTTAAAAAAGGTGTCTTTGGGCAGCTTCATTTCAATATTTTTCAACGTCTCTTTGATCACTTTTCTATTGCCTTGGCCATGAATCTCTACATAGTTGCCATCGGATTTGATGTAGTCCATGTCTGCCCATTTGAGTTTCACAAAACGATATTCGTCTTTTACAAACAAAGAGCCTTTGACGAGCAAAGCTCGTTTGCTCTCTGTTTTTTCAGTTCTAAACTGGGCTATAGCGGATTGAATAACCTTGAAGATGTCTTGTGCCGAGGCAGATTTGGGTACGTAGCCATAAGGCATCGTTTTAGCAGCGGATACCTTCTTTTGATCGGCTTGGGTAGTCAGGAAAACAGTAGGGATATTCAATTCCTTTTTCAGTTGATCAGCAAGCTCAATCCCATTCTGATCACCTTTTAGGTCAACATCCAATAGAGCGATGTCAGGTTTTTCAGCTTTTATCATCTCAAGCCCTTCTGCTGTACCGATCGCTGTCCCCACGCATTCAAATCCCATTTGCTCTATCTTACTCACAATCGACCGAGCAATGATAACCTCTACCGCTACTACCAACACTTTCCCCTTCCCCATTAGGCGCAAATCTAAATTGAAATGTGACACTACTACACTATCACTCTTACTAAATGTAAATCTCCTTCGAGATGTATGAGATAGCCTACAAGCCAAAAATGCCATATTTTTTTTATTGATGCATATCATTCTGCAAGAATTTGAAAACAAAAAAGAGTGCATGCCACATCAGTATACTATGACTAGATTCTGATTAGACAATTGCTTTCTCCAAGTAATCTTCGCATATTTAATGCATGCGTAATCTAATTTTAATCGCAGGTCTATGCCTCTGCTTTTCACTCACCAGTCAGGCAGATTCTTGGGAGCAAGCCCTTGAATCCAAAAATGCTACTTTAAACCTACATTGGTACACTTCCATCCCTTTTGTCTATCATAATCAGAAAGGAGAGTTGATCGGTTTGGAGTACGAGTTGATGGAAGCATTTGGCCAATATTTACGAAATGAGCATCAGATAAACGTAGCGCTAAACTGGAAAGAAGACATCAGTTTTTTTAACATTCTGAAACGTATAAAAAACACGGCTGCCCCCAACGATCTAGGGGTCTCTGCTTTCTCTATTACCGAAGAGCGAAAAACATACTTGCAGTATACAGACTCTTATTTACCAGATATCACAGTTTTGGTATCGAGTCAGGGTACACCTATTGTGCGACAGCTAGAAGACGTAAACCAACTGATGGAGAACATGGCAGCAATCACTATCAAAGGCACTATTTATGAGACTTTCCTGATTGAAATGAGAGAAGATTTAAACATTTCGTTTGAGATTCAATACATAGAAAGTGACGAAAATGTACTTGATCACATCAGTCGGTCTGATCGCATGTTTGGATTCATAGACTTACCCATCTACCTCATGTGGATCAAGGAAGGCAAAGATCTCACCCGTCAAAATTTTTTCACTGTACGGGGGATCGGCTACGGATTTATCCTATCACCTTCAAGTGATTGGAATATTCCGTTCAATGCATTTTTAGCAAACCCCAAATACAAAACGAAGATTGCAGATATCATGTCTAAATACCTAGGTAGCGAGCTCTACCAGTTTATAGACAACTCCTACGACCGCGAACAACTAGGCACTTATATCCTAACCAAAGAGAAAGAAATTCAACTGGCTCTCATTCGAAATGCTAATCTAAAACTCGAAGAAGAGGAAAATTTCAAACGAATCTTGATACTCGGGATTGGCATATCACTCGTTTTTCTGTTTATTATTCTTTATCTATTCTATCATAATCAGAAAACCACCAAACTCATCATTGACCAAAAAGATCAAATAGAATCTCAACAAAAAGACATCCGCCAGAAAAACGAACAATTAATCAATCGAAATGCTCAACTGGTTACACTCAATGAAGATAAAAACAACTTGGTCAATATTCTAGCTCACGACCTACGATCTCCTCTTAGCCATATCCTTGGGTTGTCGAGCATTATGACATCCAACCTAAAAGACATCTCTGACGAAAATAAAGACTACCTGGATAAAATTGGGAACGCTGCCAAGCATATGAACCAGATGATTGAAAAGATACTAAACACAGACAGCCTGGATAGCGGCCACAAAATGATACTCAAGGAACAGGTGAATGTAGATCAGCTGATAGACGATCTCTCTACTCGCTACAATACACTAGCTACCAACAAAGACATCCAGCTATCAGTAATTAAACCTCAGCCCTCATTGACCATAGAGACCGACCATATGCTCCTGTATTTAATTTTAGAAAACCTGATATCTAACGCTGTAAAATTCTCCCCCCCTTATACAAAAATCACATTAGAGATAGAACAATCTAAGGATAAAACACACTTCAAAATTACAGACCAAGGACCTGGATTTTCGGAGGAAGACAAACTATTGGTATTCAACCGATTTCAAAAACTGAGTGCTCGTCCCACTGGAAACGAATCTTCAACTGGCCTAGGCTTATCTATTGTCAAAAAATATACAAAAGACTTAGGAGGCCATGTATGGCTAGACAGCACATCAGAAAAAGGCAGTACTTTTATTGTAAGCCTAGACTCGTAATACAAATGCACTACCAACTTCTAAAAAAGCAGACATAATAAGCCAAAGACTTCTTAAACATTGATTGGATTGGTTTTTATAATTCTATTGCACCACTATTTTTTTCATCACCTCTTTATTTCCTTGACGGAAAAAAACCATATACACTCCTTTTTGCCAATTGCCTACAAAAATGGATAACTGTGTAAACTTCTCTTGAATCTGATATACCATATGCCCAGAAAGATCGGTGATTCTGAGCTGAGAAATACTTCCATCGAACTGTTGCTGTTCTATATTGAGATAGGAAGAAGTCGGATTAGGATAAATCTCCAATAACGACACGGCTTGCATCTCGCTGACCTCATCTTTTGTTGGTGCGGCCTGTGCCCTTAGTCCACTAATAGACGCGATTGTCAAACCAAGTAAAAAAAAACACCTCATCTTTTTCATCATCATACTCATTCTGTTTCTCCTATGAAACGGGCAGATAGATCCGTACCCTACTCCACAAGGGCTCTTATCCAAAATTGTTCCAAAAATTAAGCGTCTACATTCTGAGTCTATTATTAGGTGCTTATATTTGAAGATTAATGCTTGACAAAACTATGAATCATATCTCTGTTTGCGAAGAACAGTCTTTTACACGCCTGCACCAAGCGCATGCTGCATCATTAAGGAATTTTCTTTTCTATCGGTTTGGTAGTTTAGAAAAAGCCAAAGATTGCGCACAAGAAGCCTTCATTCGACTGTGGAACAACTGCAGCAAAGTTTCCTTTGAGAAAGCTAAAAGTTTTTTATTTACCACAGCCAACCGAATTTTTCTCGACGATACCGCGCACCAAAAAGTCGTTTTGAAATTTGAGAAAAGAAGCGATATGAGTGAAGCGCAGTCAGAAACCAATCCTGAATTTCTATATCAAGTCGATGAATTCAAAAATCAATTGGAAACTGTTATTTCTGCTTTGCCAGAAAAACAACGCACAGTATTCCTGATGAGTAGGATCGACAAGATGAAAAATCAGGAGATAGCAGACCTCCTTGAAATTTCCGTAAAAACGGTGGAAAAACACATTACCTCATCTCTAAAATCGATCCGATCAGAACTAGACGAACTCAATCATTTCTCTATCTAAAGTAGGGAAATCACGACACTTCTCGTCTTACCAATAGAAAAACTAAAACGCCATGGACAACAAGCACATTGATAAGGATCAGATACTCGCCCAGTGGCTAAATGGTGAGTTGACTACCAAAGAGGCTAAAACTCACCTAGCCCCAGAAGAATTTTCAAAATATCAACAAATCATAAGCGAAGTAGGTCAGTGGGTACCTGCTCATGACCAACAGGTATTTGACCCTCAAGAGATTTTGAAATCCAAGAAAGAAGCCAAAGTCGTGCGCATGAGTATCTGGCAGTATGCCTCAATAGCCGCAGCCATACTATTGGCACTGTTTGTAGGACCTATACTCTATCAATCACTCACTACGGTTTCACACGAAACGGCTTTTGGCGAAATGAAAACCATCTCCTTGCCAGATGGCAGCTCTAGTATAATGCTAAGTGCCAATTCAAAAGTAAGCTGGAAAAAGAGCCACTGGCGTAAAGGAAAAAGACTACTTACACTCTCGGGCAAGGCCTATATAGACGTCCCTCAAAAAGGTGCTTTCGACGTAATAACCGAAGCAGGAACCGTATCGGTACTGGGTACACGCTTCGTAGTACATCAGATCGACGAAGTCCTACATGCACAGTGTTATGAAGGTCGTGTGCGAGCATCTAACCCCAAAGGCAAATCAATAGAAATCAGCCAAGGCGAATCGAGCTTGTTTTTCAATGGAAAATGGAGCCCAAAAGAATTGTTTGACTTAGATTTTCCAGAGTGGATCAAGGATCACATTTCATTTACCAATACACCAATAAAACTTGTACTAGACGAATTACACGCCAACTATGGACTTACGATCAAGGTCGGACAAGTAAACCTGGCAAGACGATTCACTGGATCTATTCCTAAAGACGATCTGGATCAATCGCTCAAGATCATATTCCCAACTCTAGGCATCGACTACCGATTGGAAGACAATACTCTATATTTGTCTGAATAAGCAGAGAAGAATTGAAGGTACGATACATATATTTAGCCACACTAATCATGTGTGTAGGGAGCAGTCTGTCATTTGCACAGTCCAAGGCTCCGTTTTTAGCTGCCATCCATCACTACGAAGAAAGTTTAGGAGTCAAATTTTCGTATGACCCAGCCATCATCTCTCTTATCTCACGTCAAGTAGATATTCCTGAAGACATCAACCAATTCATTGCACAAGTAGTGGAGGGATTGCCTTTAAACATTGATAAAATAAGCGAAGATTATTATACCATTTTGGTGGTTGAAAAAACATACACGCTCCGATTAATTGACTCACTCACACGTGCGACCATTCCGTTGCCTTTATTCTTTTTGATCAATGGACACCCTAGCTCCCTTCAAGCAGAAAATAACCAAGCAACGTTCAAATACAAGCCTATGCTCAATGATACACTGATCGCCTATGCTCCTGGTTATGTCAAACGCAAAATACCCGTTAGCCAATTGATAAACGAAAGAGCCCTTGCCATAGGACTTTTGACCCAAACGTACTTGCTGGAAGACGTGCTAATCGAAGATTACATCACTAAGGGCATCAATATGGATCCTTCCGATCACAGCATCACCATCGAAGTCAAAGACCTGCCACTCCTTCCTGGAGAAACAGACGGAGACATCTTTGCCAGTCTAGCAGCATTGCCTGGCATTTCTACTCCCGATGGCAGACCAGGTAATTTATTCATCCGGGGCAATACCATCGACCAATCGCTCATCCTTTTCGACAACATTCCCATGTATCACAGAGGGCATTACTTTGGCACTATATCTCCATACAATCAAAAAGTAGTGGACAACGTCGAAGTACATAGGAGTGGCTATCATCCCAGAATGGGTGGAAGAGTAGGTGGCGCCGTTTTTATCAACTCTGAAGAAGAGGTAAACAACCAATCGCGATATGGTGTAGGCATGAATACACTATACGCCATGGTATATGGAAAAACTCCATTAGCCAATAAAAAAGTAGGTTTGATCATAGGCGCACGGCATTCGTATCCCACCTCAGTAAGATCTCCCAAACTAAATGCCATTACCAAGTCTGTATTTGCTGCCACAGGGCTCATAGATGAAAATGGCAACATTACCTCTGACGTAGATGTTGTCTTTCAGGATTATCACGCCAAGTTGATCTTTAGACCAAATGAGAAACACAAAATATCCACTTCTGGAATTTACAGCCGTTCAGACCTATCTTATACCCTAGTAAAAGGTGTGGCTCAAAATCAAGACGAACACATAGATTTTGAAAACTACGGAGCCAATGCAGAGTGGCAATACAAACTAAACAACCGTTGGAACACTTCATTGATCCAAACGTTGGGCAACTTCACCTACTCCACACTATCGACTACCCCTTCAGGCAATTTTTTCGCCATCAATAAGATCAAAGATTACAATACACGACTAGAAATAGACAAAGTGGCACAGACCAATCATACCTTGCAGATAGGTGTTGACTACAAATGGCAACAAGCAGATTTGGGCTACAAAAATTTCTTCACTACAAGTCTAATTCACCTCAATAAATCCATAAGCGCACATACCCTTTCTCCCTTTGCCAATGTAGAGTGGTATTCGGCTAGAGCAAATCTCCAAATAGGCTTGAGGGGAAATTACTATAGCCCAACACAAGCCTTCTACTTTTCTCCCAGACTGTCTGCCAACTATATGGCTACACCATGGCTAAGTCTAAAAGCCTCTGCAGGCAGGTATCATCAGTTTATGAGTCAAGTAAAAAACCTAGAACTCGGATCAGGAGGATTCGATACTGAACTATGGATGCTGGCTGACTCCAACGATGTGCAAAGCATTTCTGGCTCGCAATTCATGACAGGTTTCATGGCAAACAATAACAATTGGCTAGTAGACGTAGAGGCCTACTACAAAACAGCCAACAATGTCACTTATTATGAAGACAGGCGGTTCAACCTAGTCAGTGATTATTTCACAGCAAACGACCTCCTATATGGTGTGGACACCTATCTAAAAAAAGCATTTCACAAACATACCTCTGTATGGGTAGGTTATTCTTTTAGCGATTCGAAAATCACACTAGACACCACCAGTCAAACCACCTATAAATCCAAATACATCCAACCCCACCAAGTGTATGTGGGTACAGCCTATCACAAAGACCGTTGGAAATTATCTGCCATATGGAAATACGGTTCTGGCCTAAATGCAAAATCTCTTGAAATAGCCTATGCCCAAGTCATATACGAACAAGCGCAAGCCAACCTCCCTCCAGGAGTTCCTGTGCAGCCCGACCCTTTTGTAGATGTCCCCGAGCGCTACCCCAACGTCCACTCGCTAGACGTGTCTGCCTCATATCGGATCCCACACACGCCCGAGCGCAAGTGGTCTGCTAGCTTTGGCCTATCCATCATCAATGTATTCGACCAAAAAACCTGGTAGACAAAGCCTTTAGAGGCAACCCTCCTCCACCCGAGTTTGTAGACCGTGACGCACTGGGCTTTGCACCCAATCTCATGGTAATGATCGAATGGTAGACCCTGCCCTCATATTTTGGTTTTCATTAATTTTTCCAACAAGAACCATGTAAATTACTGTTTCTTTTAGCTAGAGCTAACAATGACCAAGTTGCAGTATATTTTCACGGTTTTACTATTTCTCCTTACCTCTACCTATAGTTTCTCTACTTCTAACCTCAATGATCTAGACAGCCTTCGTCAGCAATTGAAAACAGAACAAAATGAGGATAAAATTTACGTCATACATGAAACATTGGCCTATACCTATATGCTCATTGGCACACATGACTCTAGCCTCCTTTATTACCAGAAATCACTCGACTACCATCGCGCACAAAAAAACAAAAAAAAAGAGGCCGACATACTGGTGAGCATAGGCGAAACCTACCGAAACAATGATGTACCTGACCGTGCCATGGATTTTTTTATCCAAGGCATAAAAATATATGAAGCATTGAACTTACATGGACAGGTAGCCTCCACATACAACAGCATGGCTGACCTAGTGATGCGGCAAAATGATTATACCAAAGCCAAAGAGTATATGGCGATGGTACAACAAATCCTCCATCATACTTCCTATCCGTCGGCACTAGCTCATTCATTTATGAATCAAGGCCGAATATTCAATAGTATGCTACAATTTGATAGTGCTGTATATTATCATCAAAAAGCAATTGATCTTTTCGACTCGCTAGGCATGTATCACGACAAAGGCAGAGCCATGCATAACCAAGCCAATTCATTGCGTGAGTTAAAAAGATTCGATGAAGCATTGGACATCTGCCAACAAGTGCTCCTAATACCCGAATTAAAAGCAAACATCAAAAGTCAGATTTTCACCATTCTTTTAATTGCCAATATATACATGGATACCGATCGGCCTAGACAAGCCATCAAATATGGTATCGAAGGGCTGGAATTGGCCAAAAAGTATGGTTTCTTGGATCGGGAAAGAGTAGCCTACAAGTACTTATCTCAAACATATGACAAAATGGGAGATTACAAAGCAGCCTTCAAATACCACCAACAATTCACGACTCTTATGGAAGCCATCTTTGACAAAGACAAATATGAGCAGGTCAATCGAATGAATGCACTATACGAATCCGAAAAAAAGGAGCAAACGATTGCTATACATGAAGCCAATCTGGAGGCCAGAGAAGCTACAATTGCCCTTCAGCAGAGTCGCCAAAGTCAGCTATACTTTGGAATTGGGTTTGCAATATTTATAGGTCTGGTATTAGCGATTAGCTATGTGGGGCAAACCAAAAGCAATAAACTACTCCATCAGCAGAAGCTAGAAATAGAAAAACAAAACAGCGAAAGAGAAACACTACTCAAAGAAATCCACCACCGTGTAAAAAACAACCTACAGGTCATCTCCAGTCTACTCAGCATGCAGTCTCGACAAATGGAAGATGGCGAAGCCAAAACAGCCGTAAGGGAAGGCCAAAGCCGAATCAAATCAATGTCGCTCATTCATCAAAAGCTATACAGTGAAGATAACCTATCACGCATCAATATGAAGGAATACATAGAAGACCTGAGTAGTTTTCTTTTCAAAAGCTATAAGCCTAGCAAATCTGTATCTCAACTCATAGAAGCGGATGAAGTGATGCTAGACGTTGACACAGCCGTACCATTAGGATTAATCATCAACGAACTAATTTCCAATGCCTTGAAATATGCTTTCGAGCCTGAACAAAAAGGGGAAATCAGCATTCGTTTGAATCATGAAGACAATGGGTATGTTTTACACATTGCCGATACAGGTAAAGGACTCCCTCAAAACTTCGATCAAAAGCAGAGTATGGGTATGAAGTTGGTGACCATTCTGGTAGATCAGATCGATGGCCTTATGAAAATAGATAACTCTCTTGGTACATTTTTCACCATAAAGTTCAAGGATAAACGAGCAGCTTAATCTATTTTAGAAGACATGATTAAAATTTTAATAGTAGAAGATGAATTGATTATCGCCCATCATATCAAAGATATTTTGGAATCCAATGATTATGAAGTAGTAGGCGTAGCCAAGTCATACGATGCTGGGTTAGAAAAACTCACCGAGTGCAAGCCTGACCTTGTTCTAATAGACATTCAAATCGACGGATCCAAAGATGGCGTAACCTTGGCCTCCACCATACGAAGCGATTTTCATATCCCATTTGTATTCATTTCTTCACATACGGATCGAGCCACGATAGACCGTGCAAAAGAATGCGAACCTTATGGTTTTTTGGTTAAGCCCTTTGAAGAGGATGATATATTAGTAGCCGTAGAAATCGCTCTAAGCAATTATGCTAAAGAACAAAACAACAATACCGATTCCGAGTTTAGCAACTTCACCATCAACGACAGTCTTTTCATCAGACAAAAAAATACGGCCATAAAAGTTGCTTACAACGACATCTACTATGCCAGTGCCGATTCCAATTACTGCACGATTTTCACCAAAGAAAAAAAATTTGTGATGCGATCTACGCTCAAAGAATTAGAAACCAAACTCAATGACAAACGCTTCTTTCGCTGCCACAAATCGCACCTCGTCAACCTCAACCACCTATCTGCCGTAAATACGGAATCTATCATTATCTATCAAGCCGAATTGCCTATTGGACGTGAACAACAGGTTTGGCTCATGAATCAGATCAACAAGATATAGACTGGGTCTCGTGTCTTTTTGTTAAATTAAAGGCCGATGTTAGACTAACTACTTCGCGTTTCATCCCATATGGTTCTACATAAAAAGCTCCTTCTGACTCTTCTAGCTACACTAAGTATTTTATGGTGTCAGGCTAGTGATTTGACATGGAAGCAAGCCCAGCAGAAAAAAAAAGGAACCATTGCCATCCAATACAAAGTAAATGCCCCTTTTCTACTTTCGACCGACGGTGTACTTGAAGGGCTCGAATACGAAATGATGGTTGGTTTTCAACGCTACCTATCCAAACAATATGGCATAGAGATCAATTATCACTGGATCGAATGGTCTACCCTCTCTGAAATTTTCGAACAAATACAAATTGAAGAAAGGGCGGGCGACATAGGACTAGATATCATATCTTGGACTGCCGACCGAGAGAAAAATGTAAAATTTTCCAAACCCTATTTCCCGGATTTTCAGGTGCTCATCACCCACCGATCAAACCCCAGCATCCTACACGAAAATGAATTCATCGTGCCATACAACGACTATACTGCCATTTCTGTACTAGGCACCACCTATGATCAAAACCTTAAAAAAATCCGAGAAACTGGCGCTCATTTTAATATTCGCTACATAGAGCAGAGCACACAAGTCATCGATGAGATCATCAATTCCCCGAAGACTTTTGGGTATAGCGACTTGACACGCTACCTACTCGCACTCAACAAAGACCTGCCCATTAAGCGGCTCAATGCCTATGCCATGAAAGGACATGGACTCGGCGTGATTTTCAACAAAGATTCGGACTGGGACATCCCTTTCAACGAATACCTAACAAGCCCAGACTTTGAACGTATCAAAAAAGGCAGTGTGCAGCGATACTTTGGTTCGGAATTCAACGAATTCATACGAAATCTATCCAATCATCAAGATGAAGAAATGGTACTCTTGATGCAGGAAAAAATGTTTATGGATGAAGAAATAGAACAAAGCAGAGCCGAGTCCGAACGTCAGGAACAAATCAAAAACCTACTCATTATCGTAGTGGCTTTTGCCTTACTCACCGCTTTCTTTTTATTCAATAGAAGTAAGATCAAATCCAATGCAAACAAAGTGCTCATGGCGCACAAGGATACAATTGAGCAAAAAAATGAATTGCTTAGCCTGAGAAATAAAGAGCTGACAGATATTAACGAAGAAAAAAATAGCTACATCCATATCTTGTCTCACGACCTAAGGGCACCGATCAACAACATCAACAGCCTCTCCAAATTACTACAAGATGCCCAGCTCAACCCAGAAGAAAGCAAACTACTCAACCACATTACGAGCGAATCCCAAAGACTCAGCGATATGGTCACTAGAATATTGGACATTGAGAAAATAGAATCGCAGCGCATAGACGAGTACCGCCCTGTAGACCTGACAGAATGCCTGCAAAAAATAGTTGACAACTTTCAAACTACAGCTTCCGACAAACACATTACGATACACAGCAGCTTATCCCCAAATACCTTCTTATTAGGCTTAGATGAATTTGTCTATCATGTCTTTGAAAACTTACTTTCAAATGCTATTAAATTTACTCCTCTTCACAAAAACATCTATCTAACTTCTGAAGTGCAGCAAAACCAACTATTGATCCACTTACGTGACGAAGGACCTGGTATATCTGAAGCAGATCAAGAAAAGATGTTCAAAAAATTTCAAACCTTGTCGGCCAAAGCTACTGGAGGAGAAAAGTCCAATGGCATTGGCCTGTCTATCGTTCACAAATATGTATCGTTACTCAATGGACAACTCACCTATCAGTCTACACTAGGAGAAGGTACCACTTTTACCGTTGCATTTGAGAGTGTTTCTCCTGAAGGGAAAAATTCAGTCCCAAAAAACAAATAATTCTAGAAACACATATTGAAACGCTCAAACAAAAAGAGGCTGCATCGAATGTAGATTCTTACGAACCAGACACTTGATGCAGCCTCTAAAATACTTTTAAGCGAACCTGCTATTAATAAGCTCTCACTGTCACACCTTTCATGAAGTTAACGAAAGCTTTGTTCACCACCCGGTTGCCTCCTACTGTAGGGAAGTTGCCTGTAAAATACCAGTCACCTCTGTGTTCTGGACAGGCTTTATGTAGATTCTCCACAGACTGGAAAATCACTTCTAAATCGGCCTTCATCCCCTTAGGTCGTACAATATCCGTGATTTTAGCAGACACCTGATCTGCCGTAAATGGCTGATACAGTTCCAACACATGGTTCGGTGCCGTAGGGTTATTAAATGACTCTTCGCACTTCGCCAATACCTCTTCAAGCAGATGAGATTTATTGTTTTCTTCGAGCAATTCCAACACAGCCCTAAAGGCTACAAAATCCTTCATCTTGCTCATATCTATCCCATAGCAATCAGGAAATCTGATTTGTGGTGCAGACGATACAATCACGATTTTCTTTGGTTCTAACTTATCCAGCAAAGTCAGAATACTCTTCTCTAGCGTTGTTCCTCTGACGATAGAATCGTCGATGATCACTAGGTTATCAATGCCTTTATTTACTACTTCATAAGTGGTATCGTAGACATTGGCTACGAGCTCGTCGCGAGAAGAATCATCAGCAATAAACGTCCGTAACTTGGCGTCTTTGATTACCATTTTTTCCACTCTTGGACGGAACGACAGCACATCTTCTATATCGCCAGCATGTGGCTTGCCATCTATGATGATTTCTTTCCTTTTCTTTACCAAATATTCATCCAGCCCACTCATCAGCCCCAAAAAGGCCGTCTCGGCAGAGTTTGGTATAAATGAGAATATGGTGTTTTTCAAATCGAAATTCACCGATTTCAACACTTTAGGCACGAGCAATTCGCCCAGTTTTTTCCTTTCTCTATAGATATCTGGATCAGAGCTTCTTGAAAAATAGATTCTTTCGAAACTACAAGATTTTTTGGGTAGCATTTCGATAAACTGCTCTTCACTAAACGACCCGTCTTGATTGATGATCAAAGCATGCCCTGGGGTGATTTCCTTGATTTCCTCATAAGCACAGTTGGTTGCTGTTTTGATCGCAGGCTTTTCTGAGGCCACAATCACCACCTCTTCATCTGCATAATAATAAGCTGGACGAATGCCCGCAGGGTCACGAGCCACAAACGAAGCACCATGTCCCAACATACCTGCCATAGCATATCCTCCATCAAAATCTTTACACGATTTTTTCAAGATATTAATCACTGACAGTTCTTCTTCTATCTTTTTAGTAATCTCCTGATTAGATAGCTGAAACTTATGTTTATTAAATATTTCTTGATTTTCCTCGTCAAGAAAATGACCGATCTTTTCCATTACGGTCACTGTATCTGTTTTTTCTTTTGGGTTTTGGCCTAAGCCAATGAGTATATCAAATAACTCTTCTACGTTAGTCATGTTGAAGTTACCTGCGACTACCAGGTTTCTACTTCTCCAATTGTTTTGCCTGAGAAAGGGGTGACAGCTTTCGAGGCTATTCTTGCCGTGAGTACCATATCTAAGATGCCCCAACCACACTTCGCCTGTAAAACCATAGTTTTTTTTGAGCCAAGCTTCATTGTTGAAATTTTCTTTACCACCCTCCTTGAGTGCTTTACCAAACTTCTTCCCGACCTTATCAAAGATCTTTTGGAGGGAATTAGCATCTATAGATCTATATCTACTGATATATCGGTAGCCTGGTTCAAGCCCAAGCTTGATATTGGCGATACCTGCCCCGTCCTGCCCCCTGTTTTGCATCTTTTTCATCAAGAGCAAAAGCTTGTTGGCACCGTAGAGGGGCGTGTTGTACTTGTCAATATAATATTGAAGGGGTTTTCTCAAACGGAGGTGGGCAATGCCGCACTCGTGTTTAATTGGGTCGCTCATATCACTGATTAAAGTGCAAAGTTAAACTGATTTAATACGTTCAGCAATAGGTCGGCTTTAAAGAATGATAATAATACTAGGAACACTACGATAGCTACAATAGTGCCATCTTTTGGGGAAAATTTAAATTCTTTTTCTGCATCCGAGGGATGCACCCATAGGTAATATGGGATTTTCAAATAATAAAACAAAGCAATGGCAGTATTGAGCAACCCTAGCCCAAACAACCAAATCAAATAAGTGTGGCCTTCGGTCTGATAATATTCCCACAAGGAAGAAAACATGACCAATTTGGCTGTAAATCCGCCAGTAGGTGGTAGACCCGCCAGGGCAATCATAATCACCACAGCAAATACCCCCATCCACGGAGACTTCCTACCCACCCCTGCTAGGTCTTTGATCGTGACAAATCCTTGCCTTTCGAAGAGCTCAATCAAGTAAAAAGCGCCAATGTTCATAAAGGCATAGACGATGGCATAGAGCAGCAAGGCTTGTATCCCAAAATCATTGCCCACGATGATACCAATGATGAGCATACCCGAATGAGCGATAGATGAATAAGCCATCATTCTTTTGGCATTGGTCTGGCTGAGTGCAGACAGGTTGCCTACAAGCATACTCACGATTGCCAGCCCTGAAAAGATCATTTTCCAATCGAAATCAAGTATCTCAAGCTGAGTGGTGAGTACAAACTGTGCCAAGAAAATAAGTACGGCTACTTTAGGCACGACAGAGATATAAGCCACCACTGGTGTAGGTCCAGCTTCATAAGCATCCGGCGTCCAGATGTGCATCGGTGCCAGTGAAAGCTTAAACCAAATGCCCACAAAAAACAAAAGCAAGGCAACAGTGAGCCAAGCTCCGGCATATGCGCCGCTCTCAATAAAAGCACCCAAGCCAGCCAAATCCAATGTACCAGTAAGCCCGTAGATCAGCGAAAGCCCATAAAGCATCAGTCCACTTGCCATCGCTCCAAATAGTAAATACTTGATTCCCGCTTCAAAGCCTTTTCGATCAAAGTTGAAATTGATCAATAGATACGAAGTAATAGAAACCAGTTCGAGCGACAAGTAAAACAGCAGGAGATTATTAACCTCTATGAGCAGCATAGCACCCAACAAGATCATAAAAATCAGGAAGTGATACTCCCCTCTTTTGAGCAGGTTTTCCCCTTTCGGAAAAAGCAAAACAAAGCCTGTGATGACGATAAAGAAGAGCTTGGCTAAACCAGTGACTTGTGACTGAACAAGCAATCCATCAAAATACGAACCAGGTGCAGTAGCAGTAGATACCGTCAAGGCGATCAAGCCCAGCAAAAAGAGACTGAATACCGTTTTCACTACCGTGCCTTTGTCCTCATATATCAACTGAAGTATGATCATCACAAAGCACCCTACGATCAGCGTGGCTTCTGGCAAAAGAATACCAAAATCATTGATGATCGTTTGTATTTGGTCGTTCAGCGAACCTAACCTCATCGTACAATGGCATTTATAAGTTCAAGATTTTGACTGCCTTGGATATGTACATAATCTACAAACCCCATCACAGTCTCGTTGGCTAGGTCTAATAGCAAGCCCGGAAAGATCCCAAAAACCAGTGCCATGATCACTAGTGGCACAATCATAATCCATTCTCGCGTGGTCAGGTCTGGCAACTGCCAGCTCTCGTCTCTTACCCAAAATTTTCCAAAAAACATGCGCTGGATCGTCCAGAGGAAATAGGCAGCTCCCAACACCAGTCCTAGCAGACCCAGTATCGGCATAAAAGTAGCTACGATCGAACCATTAACAGCGCCATCGAAAGCACCAATCAGGACTAAAAACTCTGCGATAAATCCCGAGAAGCCTGGCAAGCCTAGAGCGGCAAAGAATGAAATAATAACTGCTACCGAATACCAAGGCATTTTGGACGCTAGCCCGCTATAATTAGCGATCATCCGATCGCCTGTACGGTCATACAATACACCAGCCATCAAAAACAACAAAGCAGATATGATGCCGTGGCTAAACATCTGAAACAATGCGCCAGCATTTCCCTCCACGGTCAGCGAAGCCATGCCCAGCATCACAAATCCCATGTGAGAAACAGAGGAGTAGGCAATTAATCTTTTTAAATCCGACTGAGCCATGGCTACAAAAGCCGCATATACAATGGCTACCACACCTATTAATCCAATCCACCAACCATATTCAATGGCTCCATCAGGGAAGATGGTATAACCTATTCTGTAAAAACCATAACCTCCAATTTTCAACAAGATACCAGCCAGCACAACAGAGATAGGCGTAGGTGCCTCCACATGAGCATCGGGCAACCAAGTATGCACAGGCACTGCAGGAAGCTTGATAGCAAAACCTATAATCAACAATATAAAGGCCCAAGCACGGTAAGTCAACCCCATCAACCGTCCGTCGAAATCAATCGCAAGCAATGAACCTGAAAGGAAGTTATCTGGATTCATCATTTTCATAATATCAAATACATGAACACTTGACTCTGGATTTTGTACAACAGACAGACTCAACCCAATCATCACCATCAAGATCAGTAAAGAACCCACTAATGTGTATATGAAAAACTTGATTGATGCATATGCTCTTCGCTTGCCGCCCCATATTCCAATCAGGAAGTACATGGGCAAAAGCATAAACTCGAAAAATAAGTAGAACAAGAAAAAATCTAGCGCCACAAAACAGCCTATTACACTCGTGCTCAGCACCATGTAAAGCATGAAGTAGCCCTGTAAGTTTTTGGTAATATTCCATGAAGAAATGACCCCTATGAAAAGGACAATGGCAGACAGCAACACAAGCGCCAAGCTCAATCCGTCTACACCGATGTGATATTGTATAAGCAAACTCCCAAACGAGCCCAAATTGAGCTGAATCCAGTCTAGCTGCTGTACAAACTGCATGCTTTGTGCGCCATAGCCCGTCACTTTCGAATCGAATGAACAGACCAAAACTACGGATAGTACAGTCACTACACTGAGTGCCACGAGTGCCACCCATTTGTATAAATGAGCCTTTGACTGCGGAATGGCCAGCATCACCGCCACAGCGATGAGCGGAATAAAGACCAACCAAGAAAGTAAATGATCCATTACCATATTTATCAAGTCATTAATTCAAAAAAGTAAAAAATGAGCAGCACACCAAAAACCGCCCAAGCCAAATAATTTTGCACATTGCCGCCCTGCATGTGTCGAGTACGCTCCCCTGCAAAATTGGCTAGCCACGTGGCTAATTTCACACAACCATCCACGATGCTGCGATCGAACCAAGCGAGCAGATAGGCCAGTACCACTTGCAGCTCTGCTACGAGGTTGACCACACGATCTACCACTTTCTGATCCCACCAGTAGGCGGCTTGCGCCAATGTTTTAGAGCCTTTCACAATCGCTAAATCATAAAAAGCATCAATAAAAAAGTTTTGATTAGACAACTTATATGTCAATGTTTTAGTACCAGCTACTAAGCCTCCAAACATTCTCTTTTCTATATACAAGTATGAAAATCCTAATCCCGCCAGTGCCAATCCGACAGACAGCACAGGCACCACAATCGAATGACCTGCCACCTGGCCACTACTGAAAGTAGACAAAGCCGATACGAGCCAGCTACTACTTGGGTCGAATGGATTGGCTGAAAATACAAAGCCGATAGACAACAGTGCCAATATGAGCAAAGGCACTTTGACTACTACCGCTTCTGCATACGGCTCGGAAGTCGTCGTATCGCTATTGAAGAATACTTTGAAATACAAGCGAGCCATGTAGGCCGCAGTCATAAAGACCGACGCAAATCCAAATACCATCACAAAAGCAGGTAAGTGACTCGCGGCTGTCAGACCATTTAATATCATCTCTTTGGACAGAAATCCTGAGAACATGGGCAACCCAGCCAATGACAGCAAGCAAAGTGTAAAGACCAAAAAAGTCATAGGCAACACACTTTTGAGCCCACCCATATTCCGGATGTCCTGCGGGTCAAAACCTGTCTCGTGCCTAGTCTCATGATAATAATGAATAATGCTTCCCGAACAGAGAAACAAACCCGCCTTGAAAAACGCATGTGTAGTCAGGTGAATAAAGGCCGCCACAGGAAACCCCGCACCAATAGCCATAATCATATATCCCAACTGAGAGACCGTAGAAAAGGCCAAAATTTTCTTAATATCATTTTGCGCGAAAGCGGCAAAAGCACCCATGAAAGCGGTGATTCCTCCTATAACACCAATAACTGTCAGCACCTCTGGTGCCAGCAACGGAAAAACTCGCACCATCAAATACACGCCAGCAGCCACCATAGTAGCCGCATGTATGAGTGCCGAAACTGGCGTAGGCCCAGTCATGGCATCGGGCAACCAAGTCTGAAGTGGAAACTGTGCTGACTTGCCCACCGCGGCAAGAAACAGACCAATACCCATGGCAATCAAAAAGCCAGTAGGCATCCCCGAATTTACAGGATCATAGCCGATCAGTTCTTGGATATTTAATGTTTTGAAAAAAGCATACAGCACGAATATGCCAAGCAGAAAACCCACATCTCCCACCTTATTCATCAAGAAAGCCTTGAAGGAAGAGATAGGCGGAGCGGCCTTTTCGAACCAAAAACCAATGAGCATATAGGAACTAAACCCTACCAACTCCCAGAAAATAAAAGTCAACAGCAAATTAGACGATAGTACAATGCCATACATAGAAAAGGCAAAAAGCCCTAGCAAGGCAAAATAACGAGGCTGCGCATCGTCATGCTTCATATACTCGATAGAGAACAGCGCCACGAGCAGAGCCACAATAGCCACCACGATCGCCATGACTCCCGACAGCGCATCATAATACAGCCCAACTTGCAAGGTATGAAGCCCTAGATCCATCCAGTTCCAGTCTACTCCAGCACCAGCTGGTAGTTGAAACCAAGCCACTACTGCCGCTACCAATACCAAAGCAGAAAACACCACCAGTACCTGACCTGCCCATTTTTTAAGCAAAAAATAAGACACCAAGGCACTCAATAGTGGTGCAAACAGAATGATATATAACCAACTATTTCCCATCAGCCGTTGAGTTCATTGAGTTGATCGACATCAGAAACTCCTTGATGTCTAAAAATTTGATACACGATAGCCAACGCCACAGCAGATTCTGCCACAGCCACCACAATCACAAATAGCGTCATCATCTGGCCTGTCAGATTGGGGTCGTTTTGTGAGAAAGCTACCAAGTTGATATTGGCGGCATTGAGTACGAGCTCCACACCAGCGAGAATCATGATCACGCTACGCTTGACCAAAATGATCACCACGCCAATCACCAACAGGATTGCACTAAATATGATATAATGCTCAATCGGTATCATTTGCTCTTTTCTTTTTTAGGTTTAAACCAGATATATAAGCCGCGCCTATCAAAGCCATCAACAGTAAAACTGCCGTAATCTCCAGTGCCACTAGCTCTGTGGTCATCAGGTGAATACCAATCTGCTGTGTAACTGTAAACCCAGAAGCTTCCTGCTCACCAAAATCATGTAAAGGAAATCCACCTTCCTGCATCGGGTACAGGAGTATCCCGAGCAGAGCAAGTCCCAACAAACTGGCCAACAGTACTCCCCTATTCTGGGTCTCCAATCTTTGCCCGTCGATCCGGTGGGTGAGCATGATACCAAACATCATCAGAATGAGTACGCCTCCTATATAAATCATGATCTGCGTAACACCTACAAATTCAGCATTAGATATGATAAACACCCCAGCAATTCCTAAAAACACCAGTACAAGTAAGAATACCGCATGCACAATGTTTTTCGCAAACAAGATCCCTAGCGCTGAAAACACTGAGAACCCTGCTAGAATATAAAAGGCTACAATATTTAGATCTATTCCTTCCACTTAGTCTTTCTTTTTAGGTTTGATCTTGGGTCTGAATACTGGTTTGGCAGCCTTTGGCTTCTCTGACGCCTCGGGTACTACTTCTGACGTACCTTCTTCTGGTTTCAGATCCTGCTCATCAGCTTCCTTCTTTTTAATCTTTGGCCTGAAAACTGGCTTGGCAGCTTTCGGTTTGTCTGCTGTGGCCTCCGCATCAGGCTTTGCCTCTTCATCAGATGCCTTCTTTACTTTGGGTCTGAACACCGGTTTAGCGGCCTTTGGTTTATCGGCAGCTTCCAATGCTGATTCCTCTGTTTTAGCCGCAGGTTTTACTTTCGGTCTAAAGACTGGTTTGCTAGCCTCTGGCTTCTCTGTAGCATCCGACGCTGGCAAATCCACTGGTGCTTCATTAGTCGCTGGCTTTACCTTAGGTCTAAATATAGGCTTGGCAGCCTTCGGTTTTTCATCAATGGTATCGCCTTCAGCTTTTGGCGCTGCAGGTTTCACTTTAGGCTTGAATGCTGGCTTGGCTGGTTTTGCCTCGTCCGTAGTAGCGGCACCTGTAGCTGGCTTTACCATTTTCACCTTTGGTTTGAACGCTCCCGTTTTTGGTTTGGCCGCTACTTCATCCGAAGAAGAAGGTTGGCTTGGCGCTGCTTTGGCCGCGGCAGCCGCTGCTTTTGTCTTTTCTTTTTCAGCAGCATGTGCTTCAAACTCTGCTTTTTTCTCAGCGATCAATTCTGGGCTCATTTCTCCAAATTCGAAATTATGCTCCTTTAGATCAAATACACTAAAATCGTATTCCTTGGTCATGGTGAGACACTCCGTAGGACAAACCACAGTACAAAGACCACAGAAACAACATTTTGACATGTCGATATCGAACTTGGCTGGATATATTCTTTTAGAAGTACCGTCGGATGTTTTGCCGATTTCCTCCACGGCACGTACTGGTTCAATGTCTATACAGTTGACTGGGCACACTTTAGCACATTTGTCACAGACAATGCAGTCGTCTATTTCATTGTGCAATTGATAACGACCAGTATCCGGCACTGGCAATTGTTCAAATGGATATTGTAAAGTCACAATACCATCCTTCTGATCAAAGTACGTTTTGTCTTCCACACCCACAGGCTTGCGCGACTCTCTGGCTTGCCAAATATGACGCATCGTGATCTTCAACCCATAGAGCAGGGAGGATGTCGTCTTTATAATATTTTTAAAATATTGTTTCAAATCTTTCTTTCAGTTAGCCTATCCACAATTTCCAAATGCCACAAACAAACACCATCACCAAAGCGATCGGCGTCAAGTATTTCCAACTCAAAGACATCATCTGATCTACTCTCACGCGAGGATAAGTCCATCTCACCCACATTTGTACAAATACGAGCACCATGGCTTTAGATATCAGCCAAAAGATTCCAATAAAATCTGCCCATAAAGTTCCGTGTGTACCCGATGTCCAGTCGGCTAATTTAACTGCCCCTATGTTTGGCAGTGGGGTATTCCAACTTCCAAAAAAAAGAACGGAAGCCACTAATGATACCAAGAGCATCATACCATATTCGCCTAGCATGATGATTCCCCATCGAAAACCAGAATACTCGGTATGAAAGCCACCAATAAGTTCGGATTCGGATTCTGGAAGGTCGAAAGGTGTCCGATTGGATTCAGCCAAAGAAGCAATAAAAAAGATGATAAATACGACCCACAGCATGGGGTATTTAAACACATTCCAGGCGAGAAATCCTCCATAAGTATTTTCTGGATCTAGCAGCCCTTGCTGTACGGACATTTCCTGAAGGTTCAAGGTCTGAGTAAGCATGACCACACAAAGAATGGACAACCCCAGTGGTATCTCATACGAAACGATCTGAGCTACAGCTCTGAGTGCTCCAAAAAGTGAGAATTTACTATTCGACCCCCAGCCAGCCATCAGAATGCCAATGACATCCAATGAGACGACTGCCATCAGAAAGTACACACCTGTCTCCACTCCTGACCCTTCTATATCTGAGGTGAGCGGCAGCACGGCAAATCCTGAGAAAATAGCCAAAAATATAACCAAAGGGGCTAATACGAATAGTGGCTTATCTGCAGATTTTGTAATAATATCTTCTTTCTGAAGCATCTTGAGCCCATCGGCCAAAACCTGAAGAATACCATACTTCCCTACTACCATAGGACCCAATCTGTCTTGTATAAAAGCAGATACTTTTCGCTCCGCATAGACCGCTATGAGCAAAAAAAACAGCAAGAAGGGGAGATAGAATAAAAACGCTATCATCAGTGATTAAATAAAAAAGTAAGTTAAGTATTCTCTGAGGAATTTCCAGCCCATACGGTGGGGTCTGAAGAGTAGAAAAATTCGACTCAAAAACGGAGTCAGGTTAGCAACAACAACAACAATTACTCCCAGAGAGGGTACTTCTCAAGGTGAATTTCCTTGTTGAAGAAAAGGCGGGCTGCTTTTTCAAAAGCTGGGGTGTAATCTGATACGAGAAATTGATCATTACCTTTTGTTTTGTCGCTTAGTAAATTCAGGGCCTTTAATTGCTGTTTTAAGCTTTGAGCTACAATATTAGCAGAATCGACTAATTCTACCTTGCTTTTGTAGAATTCTTTTATGTCTTCTTTGATAATGGGGTAATGCGTGCAACCCAGAATCAAAGCATCGATAGCTGCCAATTTAGGATCACTCAGATAATTGGCTATGATCTCGTGGCTGACCGAATTGTTGATAAAGCCTTCTTCGATCATCGGCACCAGCAATGGCGTGGCCAATGCATGAAATTCAACGTCAATACCTTGGCTCTGAATCTTTGATTCAAACACCTTGGAGTTGACCGTCTGTAAGGTGCCGATCAGTCCTACTTTACGATGCGTTTCGCTTGTCTTGAGATGTTCGACTACAGGATCTATTACATTGATGACGTGTGCCTTGCTGCCCACATAGGCTTTGATCAGATCGAATGCAGCAGCTGAGGCAGAATTGCAGGCTATGAGAATCACCTTGCACCCTCTTGCGAGTAATATGTCTGTGATCTTAATTGAATACGCTTGGATGGTGGCCGCAGATTTGTCTCCATACGGCAAATGCGCACTATCACCAAAATAGACCATGTCTTCTCCTGGTAGCAAACGTTTGACTGCCTGAGCAACAGTAAGTCCCCCTACTCCACTATCAAATATACCAATGGGTGCGTTTTTGTCCAATGCTTGAATTGTTGAGTTGCAAATATGAAGGATAAATTTCTAGATGCAAACAACTTGTCCCAACATTGGCAACAGGATTTAAAGCACTTCTAGCGGATGCAACAAGGTGGCTTTCAACCCCAAGTCTGCAGCCTCTCCGTTGGAATCATTAGACACATAGTCGATGCTCTCCCCGTCTTGAAATATTTCATAAATGATTTGCCACTTGTTGCTGTTGCAATCTGTGCAAGCGGCATTGTGGGCTTCTACTTTGAGTGTGCTAAGGTCTGCATGCAATAAAGGATTAAGGTCTACAAGAATGTCTTTATTGGGATTCATCCCATATACCTCAGAGGTGTCATACACTAAAGAATCGTCTATATAGATCCGTGCAAAGTCATCCAATTTATAAAAAACAATACTATAGCCTTCTCGGACTGGTTGGACAATCTCTACTTCTGTATCTACAGAAATTGCTTTCTTTTTGGTTTCAGATTGGTTAGACCCACAAGATGTCATGACACACATGATACCTATTATCATTAGCTGTATTAAATTTTTCATCTATGTTATTATCAATAAAGCAGCAAAAGTAATGGTTTGACTCATGGATATGTTTACTCCTACATTAGGCTAATAATAAGTATTTGTTACGCTTTCCTTTGTTATAGTTTTCAATCCAATAAATGATTTTGTTTTGAGGCATCAAACAAGTCCTTGAAATTCTTGAACAACAAATACAACAACAGGTGGGTGCCATACCTATGGCCATGGACTAAACCTACTGGTGGTCGATACCATTCACTCAGTCAATGGATAATAAGCAGAAAATTCAGCATCCTATATCTCTTGATCATCTGGTTCATACTAGCTACCCTTGGGTTTGCTCCCAGGCGAAATTGTAATGAGGGCACCTGGCAAATGATGCTTCAGTGTGAATGGATGATGTGGATGGGGCAATTCAAAACCGATTTCTGGCACTTTCTGGCAACGGGTCTTACCACCGCTTGGTTTCACAACGACTTCGTTCATATCCTCTTTGTGACGATCTTTGGTTTCCTATTTCCTGTTCAGTCATTCGAGGCGCAGCATGGCACAAAGGCTACAGTGTTTATCTATTTTTTTACCTACTTGCTAATCGGCCTGTTTTTTGGCTCACTATTTAATGTGTTAGATCTGTATTGGCCAGACACACATTTTGTTTCTTATGGATTTGCGCGGGCTTGGATGGGCGGCTCTGTAGGTATTTTTGCACTGATTGGGGGATTGTCTTATTTCAGTTCAAAGAAGTGGTTTCTCTTTTCCTTAGTTTTTGTATTCGAAGTATTCAATCACTTTGTGTTGGGCAACAATGTACACATTTCATTTATTCACGTAATGTCAACTGGATTCGGTTGGGCACAGTGTGCGATTTGGGAATACATAAAAAAAAGTGGGGTTCATGGTAGCAAGTTGTACCGGTCAAAAATTTCGTAAATCATACGATCGTTATTTTTTCTATTTCCTCCCGTCCTGAATAAGGTAGCATCTCTAGTTTCTTCTATTTCCGAAAAGTCTTGATGCCCTTCGATACACTTCACTTTAGTATCAGTAATCATGGTCATAGCTTTAAACCAAATGTCATCATTGGTAGGTGCCATATTCATATAAATAGACTTATTAAAAAGCTCTTCGTGCAGTCTTTGGCTCGGGTACAACACGCCGTCTTTGCCAGTAGGGAAGATCATGAGACTTGGCCCCAGCTCACGCATATCCTCTATTTCATGTGTTCTAGTCCATTTTGAGTAAGGTTTGAGTTTCCTTTTACCTATTATCTTATTAAGCAAACTCTCCTCGTGACTAATAATTCTCCCTCGATAACATATAACACAATCTTGATTTTTTTGATATTCACCTATCAAACCTTGCAGCCAATTACTTGGGTAGAGCACGTCATCATCAGCCGTCACAATTAAGCAATGGTCTCGATTCATGAGCTTAGCTGTTGGAATCAGCTTTCGGTAAGGCCCAGTGTTTTTGGTCCAGTGAATTTCCAACCCTCGGCGTTCAAGACTTTTCAAGCTCTCCGGTATTTCTCGCACACCTTCATCGAGCAAATGTGGTTCTTCAGACAACCACAATAATACACGATCAGCTTTTACATCTTGATTTAAAATAGACTCAATGGCCTTGCTCACGTAATTGAGACGAGATTGTATAGAAGTAAGGCTGACAACAATAGGTATCTGGGTATTCAATAGAAAAGACTTAAGTGCTAATAATTAATTATCGGTGATTCGTTTTTTCGAATTCAACCTAACGGCTAATCTAACCTTCTCGTATATTCTATTTTTTATGCTGTCATTACCTATATGTTATAATCCGCCTTGAAGATCAAATTTGTGTTAATTATAGCCTGTAGTTCTATTATAAACCACTATACCAGTCCGCTACTAAATATATTTGACGCTAGACTGTAGATCAGATGTATAGAAAACAAGCGGGCAAAACGCTTCTTATCCTCTTCCTTATCAATGCTCTATTGGTATCGACTCACTTGGGTGAATTCTGGCCTTTTAGCATTTATCCTATGTTTTCGAAAGCTGGAAAACCATGGACGCGCGCACTGATACGGGACGTCTCCGACGTACCTGATTCCTTGATTTGGCAAACGTATACATACCCCGACCTTCCAGGAATTCCGGCTACTACACTGGATCTAGAGATCGACAATATCGACTATTCCAATTTTGTCTGCAAGACCAAAAACTGGCAAATACAGCGGGTAAATGCCCTTCGCTATATGATAGGTGAGCCGCATCTCAAAGGTCGCAAACTACTGGCCGTAAAAGTGAGCGGCAGACTCATGAGCCATGCTGGCGTAGAAACCCTTGCTCTCCCATTCATCTTGTTTGATGAACATGGCTATTCGCTAAACCCTACCTTAGATTCTTCTCAATATTTCACACATGAGACTCCTTGACAAAGTAGTGGTCAATTTGTTTGGCACAGGAGCTAAACTCACCACAGGACAACAGTTGTACTTCAAGTTTTTCGAAGCTTATGTTTGTTTTCATACTATTGATCTGGCATGGTCATGGGCTTTTTACACATTAAAGATCAAAGACATCGTTTTACCTCTAGGTATTGCTACACATTTAGACATCAGTTTTATGCACGGCAATAATCTTCCTCTTTTCCTAGCAGCTTCCTTGTCCCTTCTCTGTGTATTGGCCTTTTTCAGAATAGGCCCACGATGGCTATACTTAGCTGGATTTGCCCTATTGCACCTGCTTTTCACTGCTCGGTTTTGTTTGGGAGAAATCCCTCACAGTGCCAATTTTATCGGATTGAGTTTGTGCGCTCTTGGGGTAAGTGTGTATTTGTACGATGAAAATCGCTACCGCGCAGGTCTTACCATGGGACTCGTCTATTTTTTCGTAGGGTTTGGCTACACCACGGCCTCTATATCCAAACTGATTGCCACTGGTTTTCACTGGGCAGATGGCAGGCACCTTTGGCTGTGGATGAGCGAAAAAAGTGTAGATCACTTATCTAAATATGGAATGGCTGATTATAATCTACTCCAAGAACTCGCCTTTATGAGCATTCCCGTCGCTACAGTCATTCTTATCATTGGGATGGTTACGGAATTTTGCGGCTTCCTACTATGGTTCAAACGTACCAGGCCCTACATCACACTAGCTATTATCGGAATGCATATTGGCATTTTCCTCACTATGAATATTTGGTTTGGCAAGTTTATGTCCGAATTGATTTTAATTGGTTTTCCTTGGGGGCTTTGGCTAAACCGACTCAACTTGAGTCGTATTTCCCATTGGCCACTGCTCAATAAGTAATCAAGACTGATACAGACGAAGCTGCGTATCAAAGCAATTGTCCCAACTCAACTGAGCGGCATATTGTCTAGCCTTAAGCTTCATTATGTCCTTATTTAGGTCTTTGGCAAACGTCACAATTTTATCACACAAGCCTTCTGGAGTCAGGTTTTCCAATATATATCCAGCCCCAGACTTTTCGATATGCTCTTTAGCCGCACCATCATTAGCCGCAATAAGCGGTAGTCCTGCGCTCAGTGCCTCCACCAGCGACAATCCAAAAGTTTCCCATGCGCTGAGTGCAAATCCCAAATCGGCACTGGCATAATAGGTAGCCATTTGCTCCACTCCATCCACAAAACCCAAGTAATGCACATGGGTATAGTCCTGAGTTGCCTGCTTTACACGCATCAAATCAGGCCCCATGCCAGCCAAAACGAGTGCAGGAGCATGTGCCAACTGCTGACAAATCATCGGGTAGGCTGCAAGCAGCAAACTCAATCCTTTTTCATGACAAAACCTGTGCGGAAAGAAAAGCACCAGTCGCTCTGATTCTCCAGCTTTCAAATCACTGACCAACTGAGGGTCTCTTCTCTCTGGATGAAAGTTTATTTGATCCACACCTAGCGGCACAAAATGTACTCGCTGCATTCCGTGACGCTGCATTCTACGAATGATCAATTGGCTCGAAGCCAGTACACCCGACATGGTGTTATAATGATTACGGGCATGTCTCCATGCGATGGACTCACCCTTACTGGCCAGTCCAAACGGCCAGCCTCCCAAAAACCGACGCACATAAGTCACCGGAAAGTCAGCATGCCAAAACCCAAATACTTTAGCTTTCAGTGTATATTTCTTCACTATGGCATTTACCACCTTAGGCATAAAATATGGTGATCCCACTTCGATCACATCAGGGTCAAGTTTGACCAGCAAAGGAGCTAAAACAGACGCTCTAATTAAATATCTGTATTCCCAGTTGCCCATTACTTTAGGTACTTTGAGGTGCTCTACAAAAGTATTTTCACCCACTTGCTCCGTATAGGTTCGCTCGTCATGCATCACAAAAACGTACCTTATTTCAGGACGTTGCTTGTAATATTTAAGTTTCTCTAAGTGATACCTACGCACACCGCCTCCACTGGGACTCCAAAAATTATTGCAATCAACTAGACAAAACATCCTGCTTTGAATTGATGACGGCAAGTTCTCCCTCTACCATTTTGAGTACTCGATCTGCGTATGGAAAATACTTTTCGTCGTGAGAAATAGCTACAATCGTTTTACCCTTTTGCTGTAGCTCTGGCAATAGTTTGGTGTAAAATATTTCTTTAAAATAAGGATCTTGATTCGCAGCCCATTCATCAAAAATGTAGATCTCCTTGTCCTCCATAACGGACACCAGCATGGCTAATCGCTTGCGCTGGCCGTATGACAATCGGGTAGTGGAAATTTTCTTATCGACAATGCTCACCTTATGAGCAATTTCCAACTGCTCCAACAAGCCCTGCGCTTGCTCTTCCAATATTTGTTCATCTATATGATGTAAGTCGTCGAACAAATAATAATCTGTAAACACCCCTGCAAAATGTTTGCGATAGTGATCTAATTGATGAGAATGTATTTCTTGATTTTTCAATGTCAGCACACCAGTGGTGGCTTTATACAAGCCTGTCAGCAACTTAATAAAAGTGGTTTTACCGCTTCCATTGCCTCCTACGACATAGATAATTTCGCCCTGCATCACAGCCAGATCTAATGGCCCGATTGCAAAATGCTCTTCGTTGCCATAGCTAAAGCGAACCCCTGAAAGAGAGAATATAGGATCAGTAGCAGCATTCCAATCTGTAGTTGTGAGCAACACCTGATCGTTCGGTTCGTCTTCAAGCGATATGCCTATTTGCTCTATTTTATTCAATGAAACCTGCGTACGTTTGATGTGTTTGAGAAAACCACTCACAGTGGCTAAAGGTGCTACTGTAAAAAGTAAGACAAGCAAGTAATCTCCAAAAGACTCTTTGGTGATCCAATCCAAACCATCTATAACATAGATAAAACACCCAATCCCTAAAAAAAGTATAACCTCCACGATACGTGAAGACACGGCATAGAGCGTCTCCTCTCTGACCCTATACTTTTGTTCGTTTACACAATTGGGTTCTATGCTCGAATGAATATAATTTTCTCGATGCTCTTTATTGAGTTTGAGCTCCTTCATCCCCAGTACGATCCCTTCAAAATTCTTATGGATTTTATCCCATTCGTTTCTTGCCTGCTCACTGTATTTTTTCAAGAAAGGCAAAGCCAAATAATTGATCAAAAAACCAACAGTAAAAATTCCCAAACAACCAAGGGTGAGTACCCAAGACAAGTAAAAAAGATACACTAAACAACCCAGTGCCGTAGCTAACCCAGTGACTACAGGCGGCAATCTATTCATACTGGCTGATACAAAGTTGATATCTGCAGTCAATACTGGCAAGACCTGATCAAGTTTGCGCTCTGTTTTCTGAAAAGAAGCATTCAGTATTTTTTTTGACAACTCGATTCTCAAGTTGAAAACCATAGATTGCGTAAGCACGGATATAAAATAAGAGGAAAGCACCCCAAACACTCCGAAGCAAATGACCGCCACGAAAAATTGCAGGAAGAAAATTTGGACATCCACCAATCCCGAATCGATATACTGGTGTATGAGTCGAATCACAAAAGTGGAGCACACTCCCGACAGCACGCTTACTAAAAGTGCCCATACAAACACTCGAGGTGATGCTTTTTTTAATAAAATCAAAAACTTCATATCAATCGATTGCCCCCTCGTATCGTTCTAATTGTCCACCTGGAGATAGCTTATATACTTCCTCCAAACCATACAGCCCAGCGTTAGCCATCAAATGACCTAGCCTTATGTTCTTTTTGGATGCAGCCTTATTGGTCATTTTCATTTTTTTATACGACATCGTCGCTGGTGTATATTTTTCATTAGGAATGGCTCTGTTGTAATCGGAGTCTCTCCGGTGTACGAGCAAGGCACCTCTGGCCTTGGCACGTTCCATCAGGTCATTATCCTGATATCCCATCGGCAAAAAGGCTTCGTTGTACCCTCCAAGTAGCTTGAATAAATCTCGGGTAATAGCTATTCGCCCAAACGACCCATCTTCTTTTATTTTAGAAAACTGCCACAACACTATATTTTGTTCGGCTTCTCTAAATTGATCCAGTACAAAAGCCCCCCCTCTTAGCCCTGTGTAATTGTCGCAATCCAAATTGACCAACACGGCACCTGCCGCTACTTTATGACTGGTATTTTTGGCCACAGAAGCATTCCATTCGCTCAGCTGGGGGCAATGGAAGTATTTGAGATAGCCATCACTCAAAAATTCACCAAACTCTTTTAGCACCCATTGCTTCACTTGGTCACCTTCATCAAAATCCATCAAAACAAACTCAATAGAGTTGCGGTCTATTAAGTTATCGTTAAGGTTTTGAAGAAGCGTCATTTTCAAGGATTCCCACCTATTTTTATGGGTCAAACAAAACGACAACTTGCAGGTTAGCGAAGGGTCATAAATCAAAGGTGATTTGGGCAATAAACTTCTAGTACTGAATGAGAACACGCTTTTTGAAAATGAATTTTAAGTTTAGTCCGATGATCAAATGGTACCTGAGCACCACTCATCTTATCGAAAATAGGAGATACATATGATAATAGCATATTTCGTCCATGGTCGAGGAAGAGGCCACTCCTCTCGAGCGCTTTCTGTTATCAAAAAGCTAATATTAAGGAAATATACACTTAAGATATTCGCGGGGCGAGACGCCTATCCTGTCCTCAAAAATGAGGGGAATGTAAGCCTGATTCAGTCCATTTTCCCAGAGACCTCTCCCTTCGGTTTTATCAAAAGATTAATCCACGACTATCGGCTGCTACGGCAAATCAATCCTTCTGTAGTAATCTCCGATGGCGATGCCCCCTGTACCTGGGCGGCTAAATTTTTAGGTATTCCCGTACTCTCTATTGGTCATGCCTTGGTTTTTCCCTATTGCAATCACGCCATTCCTTTACCTCAGTGGGGATTACTAAAAGAAAGCCTCAAAGTGCGTATGACTTCCCAATGGGCAGATTTCAAATTCATCCTACACTTTTGTCCGCTTCCACTAAAAGATAAACAGTCTGTATTGGTCAGACCAGATCTTGATCATGACACCCAAGATGGGGCTACTTTGCCTTTTTTAGTTTCATATTTCAGAGACGGAAACGGTGAAAAAGTCTTGCGCATGTTGACAGCCGCTGGTTGCAGCATCAAAAATTTCGGGCATCCAGTTAACATTAACGGAGTACAAAACTTCAAAACAGATCAAAAGCATTTTAAGAAAATGTTACGTCAAGCGCAAGGTATAGTAAGCTCAGCAGGATCCAACACCATCTTCGAAGCCATGGCACTTAAGAAGCCTATGTTGCTTACTTATCTCGCCAATGAGTTTGAACAAAGTGCCAATGCGCAATATATAACCCATTTAGGGCTTGGTCAAGGAGCTTCGTTTGATACAATCAACAGCACGCACATTCAACAATTTGTTCACAATTTGGACAAAACAAAGGCGACTACATACCCAACCCACATTATGCCTTCATTGTCCAATGAAGTATTAAAGTACCTACAGGTAAATTTCAAGTAAAAAAAACATGCTTTTTTGATAATCTGATTTAGCCCTTGTTGCATTTTAAAAGATCGACTTTTACGATTCAGTACGAACTATGCAATGAGAAAAATAGCCATTTTTGCCGATGTCTTGGAGGAAAATTTTGACGGCGTCAGTATAACACTGCACAAGATACTCGCAGCTATTCCTTCAGATCAATTCAAAATACTAGTCATTACTGCTCATCCTCCAAAAGACCTCAGCCAATTTCCTCATCAAATACACCTATGTCCATACCTTAGTCTCCCTTTCCAAAAAGGCTATCGATTAGGACTACCCGACAGAAAAAAACTCAACATAGTATTAGCAGATTTTAAACCAGACTTGATACACTTCACTTCTCCTTCTTTGTTCGGGAGGTTTGCTATTCGCTATGCAAAAAAGCATAACCTGCCTGTGATGAACATTTACCACACACATTTTCCCGTGTATTTACAGTATTACATTGGAAAATTAGGCGATCTGCTTTTTGGCGGAATTATCAAACATGCCTTGATGTGGTTTTACCGCAATTCTGATCTCACACTGGCGCCCACTCGTACAATTAAGAAAGACCTTATCAAGCTTGGCATCTCCCATGAAGGGATAAAAGTATGGGGGAGATCGCTACAAGTGGGGGATTTCAGTCCAGACTTCAAAGATCCTGCGTTATTTGATGTCGTCATACCAAGAGGACACAAAAAAGTGTTATTTGTCAGCCGCCTAATCAAAGAGAAAGAAATGGCCATGCTCTACAAGGTCTATCGAAAATTGCGCAAGGCTGACAAGAATATAACCATGATCATCACCGGAGAAGGGCCAAAAAGAGAATGGCTAGAAAACAAAATGCCTAAGGCTGTTTTTACAGGCAAGAAAGTAGGTCTTGAACTCTCGAAAATATACGCTTCGTGTGATCTCTTCTTTTTCCCATCGGTATCCGAAACCTTCGGCAATGTAGTAATAGAAGCCATGGCTTCAGGCCTGCCTGTAGTAGCCGCTGATGCTGGAGGGCCATCAGAGCTGGTACGACACAAAAAAACAGGCTACTTAGTGAAGCCTGGCAAACCAAAGAAGTTTAGCAATAGAATAATAGAGATATTAGCTAACGAGACCATGCAACAAGAGATGGGACAAGAAGCCCAGACATATATTCAATCTCGAAGCATTGAAAGCCTTCACCATCAACTTTGGGCGATCTATCATGAAAGTATCCGCAAATATCAAGACGAAAAGGAAAAAGCAACAAGTCCTGAAGTGACCCTAGATCAATCTGCTATCGCCCTGACTAAATAAAATAATCAAGGCATAAAAAAAACCCATCCCAACAAGTGTTGAAATGGGTTTTTATTTGAATCGGAGTCAATTATCCGATGGTAATTCTTTTAAATTCAGCAACAGTCATGCCTTTGCTTACACTATCAAGGTACTGTGAAATATTCACTCCATTGTCTTTTACAAATGCTTGGCTCAACAAAGTGTTTTCTTTATAGAATTTATTCAATTTACCAAGAGCAATTTTTTCAAGCATTGCTTCTGGCTTGCCTTCTTGTCTGGCTTGATCTTTTCCAATTTCGATTTCTTTCTCCACTACCGTAGCATCTACACCGTCTTTATCTACAGCCACTGGGTTCATAGCTGCAATCTGCATACCTACGTCTTTACCAGCTTCTAAGACATCCGCACCATTGGTGTTTTTCAAAGAAACCAAAACGCCCAATTTGCTACCTGCATGGATATAAGGAACAACCGCTTCGCCTTCCATTACTTCGTAAGCTACAATGTCTAATTTCTCACCAATTTTACCTATTAACTCAGTGATTTTATCATCAAATGTCAAGTCACCGTCTGCTTTCAATGCTTTCAATGCAGCAGCATCAGCAGGCTTTTGAGTGAATGCAGCAGTTGCCAATTCTTCACCAAGTGAAACGAATGCATCGTTTTTAGCCACAAAGTCAGTTTCACAAGAGAATGCCACTAATACACCAACCGTATGGTCTTCGTTAGTTTTTACAATTACAATACCCTCGTTAGTTTCTCTATCAGCTCTAGATGCAGAAACTTTCTGACCTTTTTTTCTCAGAATTTCGATGGCTTTATCGAAATCACCTTCAGCCTCAACCAAGGCCTTTTTACAATCCATCATACCAGCTCCAGTCATCTGACGCAGCTTGTTTACATCTTGTGCAGTAATTGCCATTATTAATGTATTTATGTCTTTTAAAATCGATTTAAACAAAAATTGAACACCGTCCCGATATGCTTCGGGACAATGTTCAAATATATTATTTCAAGCCTTATAATTTAAGTGAATTATTCAGCTGCTTCTGCTTTTTCATCCACAGCTGCTTTTGCTGCTGCTTCTTCCTGATCTTTCTTCTCGTCTCTATCTTTCTTTCTCTCAGCAAGTGCTTCTTCCATTTCTTTACCGATATGACCGATGATCAATTGAATTGATTTGAATGCATCATCATTCGCAGGAATTGGGAAATCTACTTGGTTTGGATCAGAGTTAGTATCAACCATAGCGAATACAGGAATGTTCAATTTCTGTGCTTCTTTGATGGCGATGTGCTCTCTTTTGATATCTACTACGAAAAGTGCTGCAGGCAATCTTGTCAAATCAGCGATTCCTCCTAGGACTCTTTCTAATTTCACTTTTTCTCTGCTAATCATCAACTTTTCTCTTTTTGCAAGATTTTTGAAAGCGTCATCTTTCAACATCTTGTCCATAGAAGACATCTTCTTAAGAGATTTTCTAATTGTTGCAAAGTTGGTAAGCATACCACCCAACCATCTATCGGTTACGTAAGGCATTCTTAATCTCTTTGCTTCTTCAGTTACGATTTCACGTGCTTGCTTTTTTGTAGCAACGAACATTACTTTTCGTCCTGATTTCACTATCTGCTTGAGTGCATTTGATGCTTCTTCGAGGCATTCAAGCGATTTATGTAGATCGATAATATGGATACCGTTCTTCTCCATGAAGATAAACGGAGCCATACGTGGATCCCACTTTCTCGTCAAGTGTCCGAAATGAACACCAGCATCAAGTAAGTCTTTATGCTCTAATTTGGCCATTAAGTTTACTTATATATAAAAATAAAATATTGATTAACGCTTGCTGAACTGGAACGCTCTTCTTGCCTTTCTTCTACCTGGCTTCTTACGTTCTACCATTCTAGGGTCTCTAGTCATGAAACCTTCTTTCTTCAATGCTGGTCTGTGCTCAGGATTAATCTCTACCAATGCTCTTGAGATTGCTAGTCTGATTGCTTCTGCCTGACCTTTGTAGCCACCGCCACCAACATTCACTTTAAAATCAAAGTTACCATCTTCTTCCACGAGCACTAATGGCTGCTTCACGATAGTTTGATAGATTTCAAATGGGAAATATTCTTTCAACTCCCTGTTGTTGATTTTAATTTCACCTTTCCCAGGTGCCATAAACAATCTGGCTACAGATGTTTTTCTTCTTCCAATGGTGTTAGTTACTTCCATTCTAGATTATAATTTTATCTCTTTAGGGGTCTGAGCCTCATGCTTGTGCTCTGATCCTTCATATACGTACAAGTTGCCAAACAAAGCTCTCCCGAGTCTATTTTTAGGCAACATACCTCTTACGGCTCTTTCAACAAGAATAGTGGATGACTTAGCCAACACTTCATTCGGTGTCTGTGTTCTTTGGCCGCCTGGATATCCAGTATGCGAAATGTACTGCTTGTCAGTCCATTTTTTACCCGTCATCTTCACCTTATCGGAATTGATAACGATCACGTTATCTCCACAGTCGGTATTAGGTGTGTAGCCCGGCTTGTGCTTTCCTCTTATCATTTTGGCTACTTCACTAGCCAATCTTCCCAATACTTTTCCTTCAGCATCTACAACTACCCAGTTTTTACTGGCTGTTGCCTTGTTGGTCATCGCTGTTTTATAACTTATTGAATCCACTGTTTTTATCGATTTTTTCTAGTCAAAATCCTATGCCCCTCAAAAAGGGACACAAAAATAGAAGTTTATATTCTGAAAAGCAAAGGCTTATCTAGAAAAAGACTGAAATACAGCCTCATAAAGATCTAAATAGGTAAAATAAAAAAACCGAAAGAGATTACTCTTTCGGTTTTCCATATTATCGGTAGAGTACTAGACTCTATTTACTCTCAATTAATAGCCTGTAAACACGCCACTTGCGTCGTATGAGAAGCTACCAGTCGAGATGTCACTCGCATAGCCATACTTATCTACGGCTATCCAGTAAACATCGTACGTTGCTTCAGTAGTACTCATAAGTACTTTTACATTGTCTCCAGCCTTGACCAATTCTCCAGTAAAGTCATCGATCGATTCTGGTGCATCTTCGTCTTCGTCTAACAACTCATAGTAGTAACCTGCAACCCCTATTCCTACATCAGCAGAATTATCAGGTGTCAAAACAACCCATCGGTCTGAATCAACAGGCGTAGCCGAAAGTTCTGCTGCTGCTGAAGTTGGCACTGAAGGGCCTACTGCATCCACTGTCAGATTAGGAGGATTCCCAAGTGGTCCATTAATGTATGCATTACCCGCTAAATCTACCCAATCACCTTCAATAGAGACGAGTATAGTAGCAGCATCTGCAATACTATCGGATACAGTATAACTAGCAGACCAAGCCATCATATCTTCAGAAGTAAATTCAACAGAATCTTCAACTACTTTGTCTACACCATTTACTTTTCTTGTGTATTCAAAGTATATAAATATAGCTGTATCCGCTTCTGTTGCCATAGTAGGTCTCATTGCCTCATTGAACGACACAGAATAAGTGATATCCAAACCAGATGCAACAACATCTGCAACAGCATCACCTGGTGTTGCGATTGGCACTGTGTTATCCACCATTTGAAGTTTCACAAATACACTATCAGCTTCTTCGCCACTATAGTCATCATTCACTACTACTCCGTCGATTCTACCCTCAGGCTGACCGTCTCCAGCACCCCCTGTATATAATGCATAGTACTTCGTAGTAGAAGCTTTGTAAGCAGCAAGATCAGTCAAATCATCACCTGTAGATATAAAAGGAGCTTTCCCCTTATAAAATCCAGAAGTATCAGATGCGACAGCTCCATTGATCACAATATCTGGTGTAGCCGTCAAAGGCGCATCGAAAGTAAAAAACACGGTATCAACTCCTCCATTATTTACTGATCCAGATCCAAAATAAGAGGTAGTTACACCTACGCCTATTTTGGCAACTGAGATATCCACCCATCCATCATAGCTACCATTGCTAGCTGAAAGTTTTACATCTCCGAAAGAAGTAAAAGTCAATTTCACTGAATTTCCAGTAGAAGAAGCCATTGTTGCTGGGCCTTCTACTGTCCATTCTATGGTGTTGTTGGTATCTCCTACCGTGTAAGTCGCTGTATCCTCAGGGCTTACGCTCTGAGCTCCTACGATAAATAATCTCTTAAAATCACTAGACTCAAGAGATTCCTCACATGCTGATATTAAGCCTAAAGCCAACAGCATTAAGGATATATTAAGTATATTCTTCATATTAATTGCGATTATTTAGTTAATCAATAGGTTAAATTAGTTTAAATCCCAAAAGATTCGAGAATCACCATTATCTCCACCTAGCGCACTACTAGCCGCTGTATAATTAGTGGTGTTAATTAATGGTTCAGCAGTAGGGTAAACTAGTCTATGAGGATTTGGTGTCCCATCAGAAGCTGCTGGCAAAAGCTCAGGAAAGTTTAATCTTCTCGCTTCAGTCCATGCCTCGTGCCCTTGATTAAAAGCCGCAATATACTTCTGTCTTCCTATTTTCTCTTTATAAGTACCACTAGCAGAAGCATATGCCACACCTGAGCTAGCCAAATAGGCTGCTGCATCAGCAGCAGTAAATCCCCAAGATTCGAAAGACGCTTTCACCCCGTTATCATAATGAGTAGCTGCAGTACCTGAAATAAAACCTCTCTCCACAGCCTCCGCTAGCATAAATGATACCGCCGCATAATCCATGATCATACCTGGATAATCTGCTTCAACCAATGCTGGGTCAATATGAGTCAATAACGCATAAGCGTTTCCTTCGGCTCCATAAATACCACCCGTATAACCTGCAGCAATATTGTCGTCTAGATACGCGTCGATTCTAGGATCTGACAAACCTTCCAGCATGTCTATGAAGAATTTAGTAACTACAAAGTCAGAAGCTCTACTATCCACTACAAAGTAATCATAGATTGGGTTAGTATATGGCTGACCTGTGCTAAATGCATAAGATGCATTATCAGCATTAGATTCAAACACACCTCCTGCTACTGCTTCAGATACGATCGTCCCAGGGTTCATTGAAGCTACGTCTGCTACTCTCATTCCGATTTTCAATTTCAAAGAGTTACCAAACTTTTTCCAAAGCTCCATATCGCCACCATAAAGAATATCACCACTTGTGCTGAAACCAGCAGCAGTAACATCAATGTCTGCGATTGCAGCATTCAAACTATCCAAAATAGCACCATAGATATAGTCACCTGTATCATAGGTAGGTACTACATTATTTACATCTAATGCATCTGTATATGGTACACTTCCAAAATTGTCCACTAAGTACTGATAAGCGAATACTTCCATAATTCTGATTTGTGCCAATTTGTTTTTCTTTTCAGGCAACAAAGCATCTGAAACTTCTTCACTTGCTACTACTTCTTTAGCATCATTCAATTCATACAAACTTTCAGTATAAATATTATCCCAGTGACTACCTCCAATATCTCTATTGGTTGAGTTATAACTGGCCTCCTGAATATATGTAGTTTGAGTCAAGAAATTAGACCACATTCTATCCACATTGTGGTTGTAATCTATATTGACGAATTGCTTTACCAAATTATACTGACCATACGTAAAAAGAACTTCTGCTCCAACCTCTGAAGGGTTCTTAGGGTCAACATTCAATTCTGAGATGTCATCACATGAAAACATCCCGATTGCTATTCCTAATATTAATAATGTCTTTTTCATTTCTATCTAATTTTAGAATTGGAAGTTTACATTGAAACCGAATTCTCTTGTACTAGGCAATGCACCATTTTGGATGCCTTGTCTGTTACCAGAACTTGTATTGTACTCAGGATCTGAGTGAGGCAAGTTCTTGTGGATAATCCAAAGATTTCTACCGAATACACCTACAGATACTTTGCTGATAAATAAGTTATCTAGCATAGATGAAGGTAGGTTATAAGTAAGAGACATCTCTCTCAACTTCACATAAGACGCATCATACAATAAACCAGCATCTGCTAAAGAACCTCCTGTATCTCTAGATCCTCCATAAAATCCTTGAGGGTTAGTGTAAGTACCTGCAGCGGCTCTTACATCATTCGGAGAACCGTCTGCTTTCACTCCAGACAGAAGCATTCCTCCAGATGTATCATCTCCTGTCACAGGATCTCTGAGTGGGTTACCCAAGTCATTTAGACCTGCAGTTTCAGCATACAATCCAGTAGCCAAACCAAAGCCCATATCATAACTGATAATGTCTCCACCTTTTTGCATGTCAATCAAGAATCCAAAGCTCAACCCTTTGTAGCTGAAAGTGTTATTGATACCACCAGTCCAATCTGGTTGAATGTTACCAAGTATTTCATTGGTAGATTCAGTCATTAGGTATTTGCCATCTGATCCTACTACTCTTTGGCCATCTTGGTAAACGAAATCAGTACCAGTGATAGAACCATAGGCTTCTCCTTTTCTAGCATTGATCGCTGTAGACCAAGCAGAGAAGATCAATAAGTTTTCACCATCTTCATACAATGAAACAACTTTATTTCTGTTAGTTGCCCAGTTTGCATTGATTCTCCAAGAGAAATCACCTGTTCTAACAGGCTCAGCAAAAATGCTCAACTCAATCCCTTTATTTTCCATCTCACCAGCATTCACGTACTTATAGTTAAATCCAGAAGCTGAAGAAATTTGTACTGGTAGAATTTGATCAACAGTGTTTTTCTTATAAAGCGAAATGTCTGCGCCTACTCTATTGTCTAAGAACTTAAGTTCCAATCCTAATTCTAATTCGTCTGTTTTTTCTGGTTTCAAATCTGGATTGTTTGACGTATCAGCAATCAAATCATTTCCACCAACATAAAACATGGGTACACCATCCAATGGAGTTGCTGCCTGATATGTGTTAGCTACACTATAAGAAGGAGCATCACCACGTACACTTGCAAATCCTAATCTTACTTTACCAAAGCTCAAAGCAGGCACATCTACTAACTCACTGAATACGAAGCTACCTGACACAGATGGGTACAAGTATGTGTTATGATCAGACGGCAACGTAGAAGACTGATCTACACGAGCGGTTGCATCTAAGTACAGCATACCTTGGTAACCCAAAGATAACTGACCATAGTAACCATATTTCTTCACATGAATGTCTTGCTCAACAGGTGGCTCTAACGCACTTGCAGAGTTACTCAACGAATAAACACCTGGAATTACCAATCCACCATTTGTTTCGGCTCTAGAAGAAATAATTTTTCTATCCTTGATACTAAAACCAACAAGACCTCTTACAGAAAGCTTGTCAAAAGTTTTGTCGAATGACAACATAAAATCATTGTTGTATTCTTCGAAAGTACGTTGATATTTTTCATACTCCGCTTGATCCAAGCTACCAACAGCCATTCTCTCTTCTTGAAGATCTGAATAAGAGTCTACTCCGAATCTAGCCATTGCTTTCAACCAATCAGTGATCTGATAGTTTGCTTGGAATTTACCAAAGAACCTATTTCTCTTATCTGTCTCATAGTTTTCATTGAAAACAAAGAAAGGATTGTCAAAATAGTGAGGTCTTGTATCTCCAGTCCCATTAGGGTTCCATGTGATGTTTTTACCAGTAGACTCATATGCCTGCTCTTGCTGACGCATGTCTACGTTAGTACCAAACCATTGTCTCACACCCTGTACTACGTTTTTACCATCGTATCCAGTACCGTATCTACCTCTACCTTCTATCCTAGAATAAGTCGCCTTACCGTCGATAGATAGTTTGTCAGACAAATTCATTGTCGCGTTAAAATCAATGATGTTTTTTGTGATTTGGCTATTTGGTAAAATACCTGTACGATCATCATGAGTATACCCCAAACGTACTGTTCCTAATTCACTACCCCCTTGTAGGTTTACACTTGTGATATTAGCTACACCAGTCTGAAAAATATAATCAGCTCCATCTTTTGGGGCAACCCAAGGACTTGGCTGCTGATAAGTATCCAATTCTGGATAGAACGAATCCCATTGGTACACCATCAAATTAGGATCGTAAGCCGCTCCAAAAGAAGCATCTTCTCCTGCTGGCACAACTAATTCGTCTTTAACACCATCTCCATCTATATCTTCATCATAAAATCCACCAGTGGATCCGTAGTATGGACCATATCCTTGTCCGTACTCTGTTTGATATTTAGGAAATGTACTTCTGTCGATAGTAGAAAAAGTAGTAGAGTGGTTTACATTGACCCCTATACCGTTTTGCTTTCTCGAACCTTTTTTGGTTGTAATCATGATTACACCATTAGCTGCATCAGAACCATATAGTGCTGCTGCAGTAGCTCCTTTCAATACAGAAATAGACTCAATTGTCTCTGGATCGATGTCTGATGCTGCATTACCATAATCATAGCCTCCACCTCCTCTAGTTTGAGTAGATGTATTAAGATTAGAGTTACTGATAGGAATACCATCTACTACAAATAGTGCTTGGTTGTTTCCTGTGAAAGAGTTTGATCCTCTAATCACGGCATTTACAGAGCCTCCAATCGAGTTCGATTTTTTAATTTGAAGACCAGATACTCTACCTGACAATGAGCTAATGAAACTACCTTCTTTGGCAGTACTCACGTCAGATCCATCCACTTCCTGAACAGAGTATCCCAAAGAAGCTTTTTCTCTAGAAATACCCAAGGCAGTTACAACTACCTCATTCAATTGCTCTGCGTCTGGCTGCATGACTAGGTCAATTACGCTTCTGGCGCCAATCTCAACCTCTTGCGTAGCAAGCCCCACAAAAGAATAAACTAGAATTCCACCTTCTGAAGGAACTGATAACTTATAGTTACCATCCAAATCGGTAGTGGTACCGGTCGTTGTACCCTTAAGTACAACTGTCACGCCTGGCAGTGTGGAATCGTCTTCCGAAGACGACACTTTACCAGAAACCGTCCTGTCCTGAGCAGAGGCCTGTGCTACCAGCCCTGACACGAACAAGAAAATCAGTAATAGTTTTCTCATAATAAAATATGGTTTAGTTAAAAAATTAAAATAAAAAATCCTCTCACATAACTATGCTCGAAGTTGGTTTAATTCTTTATTTCAAAAAAAATGAATTGCCTGCATCGAAATTGCTAAAGTCTCAATACTGACAACTATAGTAAAGGCAATATTACTATTTTGATAACATTTATGAAACTTTATTACCAATATTTGAAGTCTCAAGGTGTTTGGCGACATTTCACAAAATGCATCTTATAGTAGATTATTTTTCGTTTTTCTTAATACTTATTGAACTTATTAAGTTTTTTCATAATTACTTCCATATCCTTTGGATAATCACACGATTTCGAAATAATATTTTTATTAACGTTTGTTAGTTTTATGCTATACGAATGAAGCGCTACTCGATCAAAAAGCGGTCGTTCTTCAAATTCCTCCTTCCTTTTAAACCCTTTTTTCATGCTTGACAGAAAAATAGGCTCTCCACCGTACAAACGATCACCACATATCGGAAAATTGAGATATGATAGATGCACGCGAATTTGATGGGTGCGACCTGTCAGTAGTTTGGCCTCTATCAGGGTATAGTCCTTGAAAAACTCTTTGGCTCTGAATATTGTAACGGCCTCTTTACCGTTTCGCTTGTCGCAAATCACTCGCCCCGAACCTGATGTCCGCAATGGCACATCTACTTGAATGACTTCATTCATGAATCTGCCTTTGACTAAAGCATGATATACTTTTTCTACTGTTCTTTCTTGAAACTGCATGGCTGCTGACTTGTAAGCCTCTTCATTTTTGGAGAGAAGTAAGGCCCCACTGGTCTCTTTATCTAGCCTGTGACAAACCTGATACTCACTATTGATTGCCCGAAATAGGCTCAGCACATTATCCCCATCGTTTCGATCTTCCAATGTAGATAAAAGTGAGGGTTTATTGATGATCGTATAATTTTCGTCGTCATAGACGATCATGTCATCTGCTTTCCATGCATTCTTCTTCATAATGCAAGGTACTGATGAATTTAAAAAAAGAAGGAATGAAGGTTAGAAATCTATTGTGACTGGTATCGCTCTAGCTCAAAGCTAAAAGAAGATCCTTCTCCGATATGACTCACGACTTTGACCTCGCTCATATGTGCTTCTACAATGTGCTTGACAATGGAAAGTCCTAACCCAGTACCTCCCTGTGCTTTTGACCTACTTTTATCCACGCGATAAAACCGTTCGAAGATGCGATTTAAGTGTTCGGCTGGGATCCCTATTCCACTATCCTTTACGGTAATATCCAATTTCTTACCCGTAGGCTCTAGTGTCACTACTACTTGCCCGTTTTCATCTGAGTACTTGATCGCATTGGAAACCAAATTAACAAACACCTGATGTATGCGCTGATTGTCTGCCAAGACCAATATTTTATCTTGCCCTCCACTTTCTAGTTTTAGCGTGATTCCTTTTTTTGCTGCCCTTTCTTCTAATTGATCAAATATTTCGTCTACCACCTCACAAATATTGGTAGGCTCCATGTGCATCGTAATATCTCCTGCCTCCATGTGAGATACGGTGAGTAGGTCTTGCACCAAGGCGTCCAGTCCATCTAGGTTCTTGGCTGCCTTTTTCAAGAATTTCATTCGAATAGACTTATCATCTATTGCTCCATCTAATAGTGTATGTACAAACCCCTGTGCTGCAAATATGGGCGTTTTCAACTCATGAGAGACATCTGCAAGAAACTGACGTCGAAACTTCGCCATCTGCTTGAGCTCCTCAATTTCGGATTGCTTGACATGGGCATAAGAATAGATTTCCTGTTGAATTTGATTGAGCGAACTATGACCATAGGTTCGTTTGGGCTTGATTGTGGCCAAATCGTTATTTCTGATTTTACCAAACATGTCATAGATGTTTCTCAACTCTTTAAAAAACAAAAATTCCAATACTACATTGATTAAAATATAGCCCGTACCGAAGCAAATAATGGGCACCAGCCACAAGACAAATGAGGGTAAATCCGGCACCAACAATAAACTGCCTGTAATGATCACTGCAATACTTGCAGCTAATACAAGTGCCAGTCCTTTAGAATTTAGCAACATTCAAGAAGATTAGTCGAGCTCAAATTTGTATCCCACGCCTTTGATAGTTGAAATATAGCCATCACCTATTTTTTCACGTACCTTTCTAATATGCACATCAACCGTCCTGGCTAATACAAATACATCTGTACCCCAAATATTGATCAAGAGGTCATCTCTACTAAACACCTTACCTGGATGCTGCGCCAAAAAGAACAATAATTCGAATTCCTTTTTCGGTAAGGTCAAATCACGATCCTTTTGTGTAACGACATAGCTCTGCCTATCTATCACCAAATCTCCTGCTACAATTTTCTCATCGACATCCACATCCTTTTTAGAACGCCTAAAAATGGCATTGATGCGACTCAACAGGGCTCGTGGTTTAATCGGCTTGGTGAGGTAATCATCCGCCCCACTATCGAAAGCTGCGATTTCTGAATATTCTTCTACTCGAGCTGTCAAAAACAACACGAAGGTATTCGAAAGTGACTTTACTTCACGCAGTTGCCTACAGGTCTCTACCCCGTCCTGACCAGGCATCATAATATCCAACAGAATCAAATCAGGTATAAATGTCTGAGCGATTTCCACGCCTTTTATCCCATTATCCGCCACTTGTACTTGATATCCTTCTTTCTCTAGATTGTATTTCAAGAGATCCAAAATATCTATTTCATCATCTACTACTAGGATTTTTTTATTCCCTGACATATTATTAGAAAGTGATTAACTTATAAATGTGAAGTTTAGATTAATAATTTCTTCCTGCAAATTTCCAAATATTAATTACTTAACACGGCTATCTGGCAAGACATAACAATTATTTAATACACGGGAAATATAATCAAAGCTCCTCAATTTTGCATTTTATAATAAGTGACAAAAGCAGCCAAATCGCCTTTAAAACTAGTCTCTAACTGCTTTTTGAAATTCTCTTTCTTCGAATCGTACCGTTCAAAAGCCATAAAAAAGGCGTTATTTGGCAAGACATCCTCAAATAGACCTTGGTATCGAACATTATCAAAAAACGGAATCGTATCCAAACGTGCCACCCAATTAGACAGGTAAACTTGTTTAGCTTGAGACTTTTCTTCTATTGACATCATATCATCAAACGAGGCATACAAGTGAGTCAATTCCGACACTCCATTCAAGCAATGACCAACAAAAAGCTGTGCATCATGCGCTGCTTCCACGTAGACCTGATACGCTTCACGATCCTTTCCGTACCGATCCACCAAAAAAAGCCTTGCTCCCTCCTCACCAATGAAAGACGCTAAATTTTCATTGAAAGTCAGAGAGTCTTTCAAGAAAATATTGGCATGGGTAATTTCATGGATAAACAATTCGGCTACACTCCCCTCGCTTCTTTTCAAATTCTTTGACAAGATAGGATCTGAAAACCAACCTAAAGTAGACCAAGCATTGACTGAGCGAATTCTTGTATCTAACCCTTTTGCTTCCAGCGCTTGCTGCTCTGACTGGGCACTAGCCAAATCAAAAAAACCTTTGTAAGACACGCTTCCCACAATAGGGAAACGCCACTCCACAGACCGAAGCTCATAAGGTTCACAAGCAGACAAGTTCCACAAAATATCCTTTCCTTGCTGGTCGTATAGTTTAGTATATAGCCCTGCCGACTCCAACCCCAATCGCTGCTCGGCAAATGCCTTGACCTCATCAACCAATAGAATTTTACCTTTGATCTCAGGGTCTACAGATTCATCTTCCAAGACCTCCACAATATCTCTCGCCTGCCATAATATCTCTACCTGCCCCCTACCCTGCATTATTAGATAAGCCAACAGTTCTCTCTCTACCCAAACCCAAAACACTATCAAACCAACAATGGCAATAACCCCCTTTTTGAACGCTCGTCTCATAATTCTCTATCTATTCGATAAAATCAAAAATACGTTCCTCATTCGCATAAGGGTACAATTACTGCGTTAATTTTACTCAGAAAGTATATTACTAATTTTTTTAGCAAAAACTACTAAACATCTCAACAACTCTTCTATATTTGCTAAAATTATTATACTCAATGTAACGGCAGGATTATATCAATAATCACAATTTTAAAATAACTTGCCCATCATTTAATAGAACCTGAAAAACCATCTCCTTATGAGCGACAATGCTGAAAAACTAAAAGCACTCCAGCTAACCATAGATAAACTAGAAAAATCATATGGCAAGGGTGCTGTGATGAAATTATCAGACGAAAGTGTGATCGACATCCCATCCATCCCTACAGGATCTGTAAGTCTTGATATCGCACTCGGTGTAGGCGGTATACCAAGAGGTCGAATTGTAGAAATCTACGGACCTGAGTCTTCTGGTAAAACCACACTTACCCTACACTGTATCGCTGAAGCGCAAAAACAAGGTGGCATGGCTGCATTTATCGATGCCGAACACGCTTTCGACAAAGGATATGCCGAAAAACTTGGTATCGACACAGAAAACCTACTCATCTCACAGCCAGACAATGGGGAGCAAGCCTTAGAGATTGCTGAGCATTTGATACGCTCAGGCGCCATAGACATTATTGTGATTGACTCCGTAGCAGCACTAGTACCTAAAGCTGAGCTCGAAGGAGAAATGGGCGATAGCAAAATGGGGCTCCAAGCGAGACTCATGAGTCAGGCATTAAGAAAATTAACAGGAGCCATCAACAAGACTGGCTGTACCTGTATATTCATCAACCAGCTTCGTGAAAAAATCGGTGTCATGTTTGGCAATCCAGAGACCACTACTGGTGGTAATGCGTTGAAATTCTACGCCTCTGTAAGGCTTGACATTAGAAGAATCGGACAGATCAAAGAAAGTGCGGACAATATTCTAGGCAACAGGACTCGTGTCAAAGTAGTAAAAAACAAAGTAGCCCCTCCATTCAAAGTAGTTGAATTCGACATCATGTATGGAGAAGGTATCTCCAAAGTAGGCGAGATCATTGACCTCGGCGTGGAGCTCGGCACCATCAACAAAGCAGGCTCTTGGTTCTCATACAAGGGAAATAAATTAGGTCAAGGTCGTGATTCGGTAAAAACCCTACTCCTAGACAACCCAGAGCTAATGGACGAAATGGAGCTAGGCATTCGCAACAAGATCAATGGTGTAGAAGAAGAGGAAGTCCCAGCAAAAGCATAATACAAAATTTATAAAGCGACCGAGAGGCCGTTTCAAATGACTAGTTCAACCAAGGACTTACCATTTGAAACGGTCTCTTTTTATTTGTCCCCTAAATTAAGACCTGATATTAGCACTTAAAAAAAGTGACCATGCGACGTTTTTTTATAATTTTGCCGTTCAATTTTTTTAATGACGAGCAATGTCCATTTCTACAAAATACAACCCAGCAGAAGTTGAAGGAAAAATCTACCAAGAATGGCTAGATAAAGGCTTTTTTCACTCAGAACCCAACCCTGACAAAGAGCCTTACACCATCCTAATCCCACCACCCAACGTAACTGGCGTGTTACACATGGGTCACATGCTCAACAACACCATTCAAGATGTACTGATACGAAAAGCTAGAATGGAAGGCAAAGAAGCCTGCTGGATCCCTGGCACAGACCATGCCTCTATAGCTACAGAAGCCAAAGTAGTAGGCATGCTACGAGAACAGGGAATCAAAAAATCTGATCTGACTAGAGAAGAATTTTTATCCCACGCTTGGGAATGGAAAGAAAAATATGGCGGTATCATCCTAAATCAACTACAAAGACTGGGAGCTTCTTGTGATTGGGACCGTACATTTTTCACGATGGACGAAAAAAACTCAGATGCCGTAGAAGAAGTATTTATCAGCTACTTCAAAAAAGGATTTATCTATAGAGATTATAAAATGGTGAACTGGGACCCTACTGCCCAAACCACAATATCCAACGAAGAGGTCATCTACCGCGATGTAGACGCGGCTCTTTATCACGTACAGTATGCCATCGAAGGAACTGACGAATTTGTAACAATTGCTACTACTCGTCCAGAAACCATCCTAGGCGACACTGCAATCTGCATCAACCCCAACGACGAACGATACACACACCTCAAAGGCAAAAAAGCCATTGTACCATTAGTCAATCGTGTAATCCCGATTATCGAAGACGAATATGTAGATATTGAATTCGGGACGGGATGCTTGAAAGTAACCCCTGCACACGACACCAATGACTACGATTTAGGTCAAAAACACAGCTTGGAAACCATCGACATTCTAAATGATGACGGTACACTCAATGAAAAAGCACAATTCTACATTGGGGAAACCCGAGAAAGTGCTCGCAAACAAATCACTAAAGAACTGAAGGCCTTGGGCTGTTTGGTGAAGACCGAAAACCTAAGACACAAGATCGGATTTTCAGAAAGAAATCCCGATACCGCCATAGAGCCTAAGCTCTCTTTGCAATGGTTTGTAGACATGCAAAAACTCGTTACTCCTGCTTTGGAGAACGTAATGAACGACAACATCGAGTTTTTTCCTGAAAAATTCAAAAACACCTACAAACATTGGCTCGAAAATATCAAAGACTGGCCAATCTCTAGACAACTCTGGTGGGGACAGCAGATTCCTGCCTACTACTATGGCAAAGACGGTGTAGCAGTAGGTCGCACACCTGAGCAAGCGCTAGAAATGGCTAAAAAAGATACGGGCAATGATCAAATGACATTAGCCGACTTGAAGCGCGACGAAGATGTGGTAGATACTTGGTTTAGTAGTGCACTGCTTCCAATCTCTGTCTTTGATGGATTTAGAAATCCTGACAACGAAGAATACAAATACTACTACCCTACTCAAGTGCTCGTAACTGGCTGGGACATTATCTTTTTCTGGGTAGCACGTATGATCATCTCAGGCTATGAGTTTGGTAAAGACAAACCATTTGAAAAGGTATATTTCACAGGAATGGTTCGCGATTTGCAAAGAAGAAAAATGTCCAAATCGCTAGGCAACTCTCCTGATGCTTTGGGACTTTTGGATCAGTATGGTGCAGATGGCGTACGTGTGGGCATGCTACTCAGCTCTGCTGCTGGCAACGACCTTTTGTTTGATGAAAAGCTTTGCGAACAAGGCAGAAACTTCTCCAACAAAATCTGGAATGCCTTTAGGCTAATCAAGTCTTGGGAGGTGAAAGACATCCCACAAAGTCCTACCGCTATAGTGGCAGCCCATTGGTTCGAAAATCGATTCAACGAAGCCCTAGAAGAAATCAACGATCTTTTTTCTAAATTCAGGCTTTCAGAAGCCCTAATGGCTACCTACAAACTGGTTTGGGACGACTTCTGCTCTTGGTATTTAGAGATGATCAAACCAGACTATCAGCAGCCGATTGATCAGGCTACTGTAGATCAAGCCAATGAATTTATAGAGCAACTCATGCGCGTATTGCATCCTTTCATGCCGTTTATCACAGAAGAGATCTGGAAAAACATCAAGGACAGAAGCAAGGATGATTATCTAATCGTAGCAGAATGGCCAACAGTAAAGGCTTTTGATAAAGCAGATTTGGCACATACTGCCGAGGTATTTGAGATTATTTCCAATATCAGAAATGTAAGGAACTCGGCTGGTATCTCTCCAAAAATCGCTTTGCAGTTGTTTATCAAATCTGGCGACAAAAATCCTTACAACAATCATGCAGTAGTGATTCAGAAATTGGCCAATGTAGACACCATTGAGACAACGAACGACAAGATTGAAAATGCAACAAGCTTCATCATCAACAGAAACGAGTTTTTCGTCCCGTTAGGCGAGCATGCCAATGCAGAAGACCAGAAAGAAGAAGCTGCTCAGGAAATCAAAAGACTGAAAGGCTTCATCATGGGCATCGACAAGAAACTCAGCAATGAGAAGTTTGTAAACAATGCTCCAGCTAAAGTAATCGAGATGGAAAGGAAGAAAAAGGCTGACGCTGAAGCTAAAATAGCCATACTAGAAGCACAGCTCTAAAAAGACAAAACAATACTCATGGCGGTTAAAAACGAGCCGCCATGAGTAGATTCAAATCTTTAAATCGAAGCTTGAATTTTTGCGACAAGTGATAGTTGGTCATGTACCCCTTGTAGGTATACACTCCTTTCATAAACCATTTATTTTCAAATATCATCTGATCCACTCCTCCACTATGCGCGATATTATTTAAAATAGGCGTGAAAATATTGCTAAGCACTTTAGTGGACGTACGCGGCACTTTCGAGGCAATATTGGGCACGCAATAATGTCGCACACCAAATTTTTCAAAGACAGGATTTTTTAGATTGGTAGGTCTTGAGGTCTCAAAACAGCCGCCCTCATCTATACTCACATCCATCACCACCGCACTGCTTTTCATGGCTTTCACCATGTCCTCACTTACTATTTTCTTGAGTACGCCTTTGTCGGCACGTACAGCACCAATCACTACATCGGCTTCCATGAGTGCTTTTTTGAGTGCTACCTGATCTATAGTGGAGGTAAATACAGGAGACGAAAGGATCTGCTTCAGCCTATGCAGCTTGTACAAATGACGATCAAACACCTTTACCGTTGCCCCTAACCCGAGAGACGTTCTGGCCGCATATTCGGCGACTGTGCCTGCTCCCAAAATCACCACATTGGTAGGAGGCACCCCAGTGATACCGCCCAAAATCACACCTATACCACCTTGTGTAGCAGTCAGATACTCAGCAGCAGTAGGTATCACCACTGCTCCCACGATCTCACTCATGGCACGTACGATAGGTAGCCCTCCTATTTGATCCTCAATAAATTCATACCCTATAGCAGTCGCTTTTTTGTCGTTGAGCATGGACAGACGCTGACCCAGGTCCTTATCGGCATGGATAGTAGAAATGATAGTCTTTCCCATGCTCATCATTTCAATCTCCTCTTTGGTAGGAAATTCTACTTTCAGAATCAAATCACTTTTAAACACCTCATTGGCACTGGTAGTGATATTTGCACCAGCATCGGTATATTCTTTGTCGAAGAAATTGGCGGTATCGCCAGTACCAGCCTCCATCAATACCCGGTGTCCTTGACTGGTCAGTGCACCTACGGCTTTGGGAGTGAGAGGCACTCTATTTTCGTATTTGGAATTTTCTTTAGGAATACCAATATTCAAAGATTGATTGGTGGAGCGAATAGCCGCCAACTTCTCTTGAGGATATAACTTAGACTCTTCTACCAGCGCGGATACGCTTCCCATCAAATGCTTATTCATGCTTGCTTAGGCTCACTATTCGATTCCTTTCTGCATCTAAGTTAATACTAATTTTTAGGTTTTTACTCGGTATGAGCGTGGGGATCTTCTCCGACCATTCGATAAAACAGGGGCGACCTGAATAGAAATACTCATCCGCGCCTATATCTACCGCTTCGACTTCACTTTCTATCCGATAAAAATCAAAATGATAAAAATCTTCCCCTTGTGCATCTGCATACACATTGACCAAAGCAAAAGTGGGAGAACTGGTCTCGTCTACTATGCCTAATTGTTTGCAAATAGCTTTGATCAAAGTGGTCTTGCCAGCCCCCATTTCTCCATCGAAAAGCCAAATGGTTTCGTTGCCAGCATATCGTATTATTTCTTGAGCCACCGCATCGATGTCACCCAAGTCTGCTAATGGTATTTGCACTGTTTTGTTAACTCTTTGGTGTCAAATGTATCAAAGGCACAATCATTTCTTCCATGGAGATACCTCCGTGCTGAAAGGTGTCTTTGTAATAATTGACAAAATGATTGTAATTATTTGGATAGACAAAGAAATCATCTTTCATTCCAAAAATATAGGAGCTTGATACATTTTCTTTTGGCAAATGTAGCTCCTCTGGATTTCTGCAAATAAACACACCACTGGTATCGTCTACATTGAGGTTTTTACCCACTTTGTAGCGAAGGTTTGTGTTTGTTTTTTTATCCCCTACGATCTTATAAGGTTTCTTCACCCGAATAGTACCATGATCCGTAGTGATCACCACTTTCACATCTTTTTGCGAAAGAATCTGAAGTAATTCTAATAGGGTAGAATGCTTGAACCAAGACAAGGTAAGCGAGCGATACGCCGACTCATCTGGTGCCAACTCTCGGATCATTTTGATATCCGTTCGTGCATGTGAGAGTACATCTATAAAGTTGTAAACAATCGCATTCAAATCATTGTTGAGCATATTATTCACATTGGCTACCAACTGCCTGCCCTGCTGCTTTTGCAGAATCTTGTGGTACGAAAAGCTAATATCATGATTGTTACGCTTCAAATTCCTACTCAAAAACTCTTCTTCCTGCATATTTTTGCCCTCTTCTCCATCTTCACTTATCCAGATGTCGCTATGCTTTTTAGCCATTTCGTCTGGCAGCATGCCGCTAAAAATAGAATTCCGAGAATAAGCGGTAGTTGTAGGCAAAGTTGCATAAAAAGGCACTTCCTTTTCCACGTTATAATATTCCGAAATGATCGGCTCCAATATCTCCCATTGATCGTATCTAAGGTTGTCAATCAAAAAGAAAAATACAGGCTTCTTTTCCTCTAACAGAGGAAAAACCTGCTCTCTCATGATCCGGTGTGATAACAACGGCTTCTCTGTGTTCGGGTCATTGAGCCAGCTGGCATAGTTAGAGGTGATAAATTGACAAAATTCTGAGTTGGCCTCGTCTTTTTGCATAGTAAGCACTTCGGCCATGGCACGCTCCTCGGTATCGTCTATTTCGAGTTCCCAATACACCATCTTCTTATATACATCTATCCATTCCTGAAAATCGAGATTTTCATTCACAGCCATACTGATGTTTCGAAAGTCCTGCTGGTAATTCATATTGGTCTTTTCCGTGACCAACCTTTTATTGTCCAGTATTTTCTTGACCGAAAGCAAAATTTGATTAGGGTTCAATGGCTTGATTAAGTAATCTGCGATTTTGGCTCCGATCGCCTCCTCCATGATTTGCTCTTCTTCACTTTTGGTAATCATCACCACTGGCACATTCGGATGGCTGGTTTTGATTTCTGCCAAGGTCTCCAACCCCGTCAGGCCAGGCATGTTCTCGTCGAGAAAGATCACATCGAAGACATTGCGACTCATTTCGTCCAAAGCATCAGAGCCACTATTGACAGGTGTCACGTTATAGCCTTTGTTATTCAAAAAAAGGATATGAGGTTTTAAAAGATCAATCTCATCATCAGCCCATAATATTTCATAATTTCGCATATTGTATATTTCTTTGAATAATTCGAATGTCTATTTGAAAGAAGTTTCAAAATAAGGGAAACCCTGCGCAACTACCTACTAATCGTATCTCAATTTGACGACTAACAGAAACAAAATCATCAACGATCCGGTCTATGGATTTATCACCATACCCAACGATCTGATTTTTGAAATCATCGAGCATCCCTACTTCCAACGCCTACGGCAGATCAAACAGCTCGGACTCACGGGACTCATTTACCCTGGTGCATTGCATACACGTTTTCATCACGCTATAGGTTCAATGTATTTGATGCAGCAAGCGTTGTATAGCTTGCGATCAAAAAGAGTAGAAATTTCCGATCAAGAATTTGAAGCTTGCCTGATTGCCATATTGCTACACGATATCGGACATGGGCCATTCTCTCATACACTAGAGTTTAACCTGCTCAACAACGTCACACACGAGAAAATTTCCGTACTGTTTTTTGAAAGGCTCAACCAGGAATTTAACGGTGCGCTGGACATGGCACTGCAAATATTCACCAACCAATACCACCGCAAGTTTTTTCACCAGCTCGTCTCTAGCCAGCTGGACATCGATCGGTTGGATTATCTAAAACGCGACAGTTATTTCACTGGCGTCTCAGAGGGACACATCGGCTCTGAACGTATCATCAACATGCTCAACGTAAAAGATGACGAAATAGTAGTCGAAGAAAAAGGAATCTATAGCATCGAAAACTTCCTGAGTGCCCGAAGGCTCATGTACTGGCAAGTGTATCTGCACAAAACCGCCGTAAGTGCAGAAGAAATGCTCATCAACCTGATCAAACGCGCCAAATACCTCACACAGCAAGGTCTACATATAGAAGCCACTCCTCCGTTGAAGATATTGCTTGAACGCAACATCGGGATAAAACATTTCAAAGAAGACCCAGAAGTACTAAACACCTTTGCGCTACTAGACGATAGTGACATTTGGGGATCTATGAAATTTTGGCGAACGCATGAAGACAAAGTATTGTCTGGTCTAAGCACCAAACTCATCGAGCGTAAGATTTTTAAAATCATCCTGGCCAGCGAAAAGCCATTAGAGGAATGGGTAGATACATTGAAAGACAAAGTTCAACATAGATTTCAACTTTCAAACGAGGAACTAGCTTTTTACACCAGCGCTGGTCAGATCAGCAACTCTGCCTACATATCCAGCGGACAAAAAATCAAAATACTCACAAAAAAAGGACTCGCACTAGACATCGTAAAAGCCACGGATTTACCAAACATTAAAGCCATGAGCAAGATTGTGACCAAGCACTTTTTCTGTTGGCCAGAGATGGATTGATCCCTACTGAAAAACTAACCTTACACTAAGCAGAAGACAACCTCTCGAATAGACAATCACTATTCGGCAAGCCAGCGGACTTCGAAATTTAGCCTGCACCTTCAATTCTTGTAGAAAATTCTACTAAATTGCCGACTTCAAATCAAATCAAATAATTGTTAATAATATTAGAATGGAAAAATCCGAATCAGTAGTTCCGGCATATGATCCAACGATGCCAGCGGCTTTTGACATCAATCAAATCACTAAAATATTACCTCATCGCTACCCTTTTCTTTTGATCGACAAGATCTTCTACAAAGACGACACCACGGTAGCAGGTATCAAAAACGTAACCTTCAACGAGCCCTTCTTTCAAGGACACTTTCCTGACAATCCCGTCATGCCAGGTGTATTACAGATAGAAGCGATGGCACAGATCGGTGGTATACTGGTACTCACTTCAGTACCAGACCCTGAAAACTACTGGGCATACTTCTTAGGTGTTGAAAAATTCAAATTCAGAAAAATGGTACTACCAGGCGACACACTAGAGATTCAGTGCGAGCTTCTAGCACCAATCAGAAGAGGTATTGCCAAAATGAAAGGAACTGCTAAAGTAGCAGGCAAAGTGGTCTGCCAAGGTGAAATGACTGCCACTATAGTAAGAAAAGACGCCTAAAACATCGTAAACCTAGATTTTTATTAAAAAAAGGAACTACTCATTCCAATTTTAAATTTTAATAGAATTTATAGAACGGTTATTTAGGTATAATATCTAAAAAGATATATTTTTGACAGATTAGGATTTTATAAATTTTAAAAAACACAACAACAATGAAACATTTTTCAAACATTTTAAAGTACTCACTGTTCCTATCACTCGTAGTAGCCATAGTGAGCTGTGGAGGTAGCGATGATGATCCAGCGCCAAGCCCAGACGAGCTTATAGCAATTGCTGAAGCTTTAACAAAAGGTGAAGCATCTTTCAAATCAGTATCAGAGCCTACAGATGCAACTGAGTTAGACTGGTCTAATTTGGTAGTAAAGTTCAATGGTGGCGTTGATGGTGGTACTTATACTACTACCGGATCTGCTAATGCGAACGTATGGCCAGCTAGTGGTACATGGACTTTCAAGGATGACACTGGTAAAACGCTTGTAAGAGATGGCTCAACAGACGTGACTGTAGCGGTGTCTGCTACTGAGTTGAATACTACATTTACGGTAGTACAGCCAGAAACTGCACGTACTAAAGTAGTTGGAGGTGAGTGGTCTTTCGCATTATCATTCCCTGCGGAATAATAGATTATAAAAATTCATACAAAACCTCTTGGGCTAGCTCAAGAGGTTTTTTTGTGTCTAGCCATTTTTTGGCCTTTTAAAAACTCGTAGCTTTAAAAAAAGAAAAACATGAAAACATACTCATTAAGCAACGGCGACCAGATGCCAGCTCTAGGCCTAGGCACTTGGAAATCCGAAACAGGCGAAGTATACAAAGCCATCCGTACCGCCATCTCCGTAGGCTATCGTCACTTTGACTGTGCCTATTTTTATCAAAACGAAGTGGAAATAGGCAGTGCCTTTAACGACGCCATCACAGCTGGAGATGTAAAACGCGAAGAACTCTGGATCACATCCAAACTCTGGAACACCCACCACAAACAAACTGATGTAAAAGAATGTCTGGACATTACGCTACAATCGCTACAATTAGACTACCTAGACCTGTACCTCATCCACTGGCCAGTGGCACACAAAAAAGAGGTCGCCTTTCCCCAAGACAGCAGTGGCCTGGTTAGTCTAAAAGACATCCCGCTCAGCGAAACATGGAAAGGCATGGAAGACGTGTTGGATGCAGGCCTAACTAAACACATCGGAGTAGCTAATTTTAGCATTAAAAAAATCAGTACCCTCAACGAAACAGCGAAGCACAAGATAGAAGTGAATCAAATAGAATTGCACCCGCTTTTGCAACAACAAGCACTGTTAGACTACTGCTCCAAGGAAAATATCATTCTGACCGCCTACTCTCCACTTGGCTCTAGAGACCGTGCAGCTCAACTAAAAGCGGCCAACGAACCCGATATGTTTGAGCTCCCAATCATCAAAGCACTCGCCGATAAACATAACTGTTCGCCAGCACAAATTCTGATCGCTTGGGCCATCAATCGTGATACAGTGGTGATACCCAAGTCTACCAACGAAGCCAGAATGAAACAAAATCTAGAAGCAGCAAAGCTACAACTGCCTGCCGAAGACATGCAGCAGATCAGCACGCTAGACAAGCATTATAGATATGTGACTGGTGCCTTTTTCGCACAACCAGGTTCAGACTACACCGTAGCCAACCTCTGGGACGAATAACTAATACTCGCGAACAGGACTTGTATAGCCTTGTTCGCGAGTATTACATTCCTGTGCGCTCAGAGACCTAAACCCTCCATTCAGCGAATAGCTTTTAAGTCTCCCCATATATAATTTACCTTTCGAAGGTAAAGGCATGATAAATCCCCTATTCATCTTTTTTAAAAAAAAATTATATATGAATACCTCAAAACACTTAACAATCCTCTTAGCCCTGTTTTGGGCAGCTTGTAGTCCCAAAGAAACCACTACTCAAGAAAGCAGTACTGCTGCATCCGACGAATCGCTCGACATCATCGCATACTATAGCGGCAATGGGGCCGATATATCCAAGTACCCCATTGAAAAACTAGATCAGATCATCTACAGCTTCCTACATTTGAAAGGCAATAAGCTTGCGATCGATAACGTCGAAGATAGTGTATTTCTCCTCCAAATCACTGCACTCAAAAAGCAATACCCAGACTTGAAAGTACTAGTCTCCCTTGGTGGCTGGGGTGGCTGCGAGACCTGCTCTCCCGTCTTTGAAACCGAAGAAAACCGTCAAGCTTTTGCAGTATCAGTAGTAGATATTCTCAAGACCTATGATGCTGACGGCATAGATCTAGACTGGGAGTATCCTGGGATAGAAGGCTTTCCTGGTCATGCCTACAAGCCAGAAGACAAGCAGAACTTTACGGCACTAGTCCGAGCAATCCGTACTGCCATGGGCAACGACTACGAATTAAGTTTTGCAGCTGGAGGGTTTAAAAAATTCCTAACAGAGTCCGTAGAATGGGACAAGGTAATGCCGCTACTTGATCGCGTCAACCTGATGTCATACGACTTGATCAACGGATACAGCACAGAGACTGGCCATCATACCGCGCTGTATGCTAATCCTAATCAGGAAGTATCCACAGATTTTGCAGTGCAGTATTTAGACGCCATCGGCGTGCCGCTCAGCAAAGTGGTCATTGGTGCCGCATTTTACGCTCGCATCTGGGAAAATGTACCAGCAGAAAATAAGGGACTGTATCAATCTGGCACTTTCCTCAAGGGCATTGGCTACCTTGATCTTGACAGCACACTTTCTGCTGACAACGGATTCGAAATATACTGGGACTCTACTACCCATGCTCCGTATGCATACAGCGAAACATTAAGACAGTTTGTGACCTACGACAACTCTCAATCGCTAGCGGCCAAGGTGCAATATGCCAAGAATAAAAAACTTGGTGGAATCATGTTTTGGGAATTGATGAACGATAAAAAAGAAGATGGACTGTTGGACGCTTTATACAAAGCCACTAACAAATAAATTATCACAACAGACAACAGCTGTGTCAAAGGATCAAAAACAGCCTCTAACAGCACCTTATTAGGCTTTTGATACCACTGTTTTCTACTTTACACGATATGGTGTAAATAATAGACATCAAAGCATGCTTATGTATTTGGATCAAGTCAATCAAAATAACCAATTGGCTTTATTTTTCTGATTCATTCTTTTAAATTGCCCCCTTTGTTAAGAGATACGATCAAAAATCTATTCCATGAAAAATATTCTAAATATCCTAAGTATTGTATTGCTAGCCGCTACAATGGTTGCCTGCAGTTCTGGTAAGAAATCTGAAGAAGCTGATAAGGCCACTTTGGAAAATGTAAAAGAAAAAGTAGAAAAAGAGTTTGAATACCCTATCCCTACTTCATTTGAAGTAACTGAATTACTACAAGATGCAGGTGCAGCCTTCGTTTGGAACATCACCAATCCTGTAGAAAATGTAGACAAGTACGAAACGCAAAGAGACAAAGCCTTGAATTTAGGGATTTATGGCGCAGACTTGAGTTATGCCTGTACCTACAACAGTCAAGAAGAAACCATGGAAATGCTAAAAGCTTCAAAAACATTGATAGATGGTTTGGAGATCCCTGGAGTATTCGATGACGAAATGGTAGCCAGAGTAGAAAAAAACTTGGATAACAAAGATTCATTGATCTTGATCGTCACGAAGTCTTTCTACAATACCTATACAGAACTAAACAAATCTGGACAAGACAAGATGTCGTTTTTAGTAGTTGCTGGTAGTTGGATTGAAGGCGTATATATCACTTGTCAGCTGGCCATCTCAAGTGATTACGACCCTAGAATGTTGAACATTGTAGCTGAACAAAAAAAATCAGCCAACAAATTGGCCGAATTTGCCACCAAATATGCGGACGATCCAGATATCGAGTCCGTTAGACCTTTGTTGGAATTTATGAAAATCATCTATGAAAGCATTGACCCTGCGACTGGGATAACAGAAGGCCAACTAAACGATATTTCAACCAACGTGGAAAGCACTAGGAACGAAATCATCGGCTAAGGTAGAATTTCGTAAAAAGGAATTAATTAAAAGGCATCCCGATACATGGGGATGCCTTTTTTTATATATTTATTTTCTAAACCAAAACGAAAAGACATACCTCTATGAGTGAATCGATTATCAACGCCCTGATGCGCTTGTTTGCCATTATTGAAAGTGTGAAGGACGAGGTAGTAGATTCAGGTCATATCATCGTAGAGCCCTACCTCGAAGCCCAGCTCAACCACGACCTGGCCGAGCAATACCTCAACCTATACCAAGACTATGTAGAGTTTTATCGCAGAGAAGCCTCTTCTTCTGAAGAAGAGCTAGAAAACGAAACAAAAAACATCATACAAGTCACCAAAATCTGTCAGCAGCTCAACAAAGAACTACTGCAGCATGAGCGAGTGATTGTATTTATACAATTGGTAGAGTTGATCAATACCGACAGCAAAGTTTCCGACAAGGAAAACGATTTTATGCAATTGGTGGCGCTCAACTTCAACCTACCCAAGCAAGAAATCAACGACATCACTTCCTTTATCCTTGATCCTGAAATTAAGGATTTGTCGAAAGCCAATGGCATGCTGATCGACAACAAAGTGACCGAATGGCCTGAGGAGATTGCTTGGATGATGAAGAAAAAGAAGGAGCCTGGCATCACGGATTTTCGTCACATACATGTAGAAAACCTATTCGGTCAGATCAAAGTGCTCTTTATACAAAGCATCAGTACTTTTGTAATCCAATACGATGGCCCACTAAACCTATACCTTGAAGGAAATAAGATCACCAAAAACAAGACTTATATCCTCAAATCTGGGTCGATCATCAAGGGCAGCACCATAGAACCTATCTATGAATCAGAAATTAGTAAGCGTTTTCTACTCGATCTAAAAAAAGTAAACCTCGTGCTACATAGCGACGAGATGCAGTTCCAATTCAAAAATAGTTCAAACGGCATCCAGCCTTTTAGCTTCTACGAAGAATCTGGACAACTCATAGGCATCATGGGAGGTAGCGGTACGGGCAAGTCTACATTGATCAACTTGCTCAATGGCAAGCTAGAACCCTCTGAGGGCAAGATTAAAATCAACGGGCACAGCATCCCTCGATGTGTGCACGCTGGGGTCATCGGCTATGTGCCACAAGACGACCTTTTGTTTGAAGAACTGACCGTATACCAAAACCTGTACTTCAATGCACGGCTGTCCTTCAGCGACTTCTCTAAGAAGCGCCTCGACATGGCCATCAACAAAGTACTCGAAGACCTAGACATTGACGAAATTCGAGACCTTGAAGTGGGCAATCCTCTCAACAAATTTATCAGTGGGGGACAACGCAAGCGCCTCAACATTGCCCTTGAGCTCCTCCGTGAGCCATCGGTACTCTTCGTAGACGAACCCACCTCTGGACTATCCTCCATGGACTCTGAGGTAGTTATGAATCTACTCAAAGAGCAAAGCAGAAAAGGCAAATTGGTCATAGCCATCATTCACCAACCGTCGTCGGCTATTTTCAAACTATTCGACAAGCTCTGGCTGCTCGACAAAGGAGGATATCCTATATACAATGGCAATCCCGTAGACGCAGTGGTGTATTTCAAAACCATGAATACACAAGTGAATGCAGCTGAGAGCGAATGCCGGGTATGTGGGAATGTAATTCCCGAACAAATCCTCCACATCATAGAAGCCAAGGAGATCAACGAAGCAGGTGAAGCCACTAAAAAAAGAAAAATATCACCCGCACAGTGGTACGATAAATACAAGGAAAACATAGAGCCGAAGATCAAAAAGATCAAGTACCAAACGGCCTTACCACCATCTAACTTCTTGATTCCCAACTTGGCTGAGCAGTCCAATATCTTCTTGCAGCGAATTTTGCTATCCAAAAAAACCAACCTGCAATATATCCTTCTCAACTTCTTTGAGCCTCCTCTTCTGGCCTTGATCCTGGGAATATTATCCAAATACTCTGTAGGACAAGAATACATCTTTAGTGAAAACAAAAACATCCCGGTCTTTCTTTTTATGACCGTGGTCGTGGCCTTATTTTTGGGACTGTCCGTCAGTGCCGAAGAAATATTCAAAGACAAAAAAGTATTGGAGCGAGAGTCATTTCTAAACTTGAGTAGATTCAGTTATATCAATTCTAAAATTTTCTACCTCTTCGGTCTATCGGCTGTACAAATGTTGTTTTTCGTGTGGTTTAGCAACTCCCTATTGGAGATTCAAGGGCTCACATTCAACTTTTGGTTGATCTTATTCTCCACCGCTTGTTTTGCCAATATGGTCGGCCTCAACATCTCTTCTGGTCTCAATTCCATCGTGACCATTTACATTTTGATTCCGCTGATTCTCGTGCCTCAGCTACTACTGGGTGGAGCCATGATCAAGTTTGACGAGCTCCATCACAATGTAGGAGACAAAAAACATGTCCCCCTGATCGGAGATGCAATGGTATCGAGATGGGCCTACGAAGCACTGGCCGTAGAGCTTTTTAGCAACAACAAGTATGAGAAGCATTTTTTCGACTATGACAAGCGCATGAGCGATGCCAGCTATAACTTTGCCTACCTCATTCCTAAAATCCAAACCAAGCTAAAGGTGGTTTATCTCAACATAAAAGCGAACAACGAGTCGCTAGCTTTGCAGCATGAAATAGCCATTTGCCGCAAGGAATTAGAAAAAATGCAAGCCAAAGACGGCAATACACAGTTTTATCATCTAAATAATCTGAGCACAGATCAATACGATTCGATTTCGCACTTCCAAACCATGGCTCAACTAAACCTGCTTCGCAAAAAATATAAAAACCTAAAAGACGAAGCTGTCGCCGAACGAGAATCTCATTATTATGAACTGGTAGAAAAAATAGGGAAAGACGGCTTGCTTGCTTTGAAAAATGCAAATCATAACAAAACACTCGAACATCTGCTAACCAATAGAGACGAAATAGAAAAAATCTACGAAGCCGATGATGAATTGATTCAAAAAAAGGACCCCATTTATATGACTCCTGATTCCAATTTAGGCAATGCGCATTTTTATGCACCTGTAAAGGTGCTAGGCAATATACATGTAGACACCTTCTATTTCAATATCATCATCATATGGCTGATGACTGCTTTTTTCTACATGACATTATATTACGATATGCTGCGTAAGTTTCTTGCATTCATCACGAATAAATTCACCCAGCACTAATTCATCATTTAGATTTCTTAAAAGCCTTGATAGAGGCATTGAGTTGATAATTGTTGCAGGGGCCGTAGCAGTCCGTGGTCAATTCATAGTAAGGCCGATTTTTGCTCTCGATGATTAGAAAATCTAAAAAATCCATCTCCTTGGCTAGCTCTGGAGAAATGGTTCCACTCACCACAATAGGTTCTGCATAATCTGGCTCAGAATAGTACTCTATGGTCTCAGTCTGCACAGTATGAATGAGCTTATTATTGACATCATAAAATTCTATTTCAAATTTAAGCTCGGCGCCCATTTCCTCTCCTTTCACATACATATCTCCTGTAAGAATATAGCTTCCCGTTTGCTTTACTGCTATTTCGGCATTAGCCATTTCCCAGTCTGTACCTTCTCCTTGTGGAAAAAGTATATTATTGTTGAACTTAAAGTATTTACAATCCGAAGGGGAACAATGTTCTTTTAGATTGTATCCATTATCGATTTTCTCTGTTTGACACACACCCGCATGGAGTATGAGCAAACTTGCACATAACGCTATCCATTTTCTCATTTCACATTGCCATTTGGTTGAAATTGAAAATTAAAAAACATCCCTCCCGATAAATATGATATTAGGCAGAAGACACCCTGCTTTTCATTCCCGTCCAAAGGCCTTACCTCGATATACTATTTTCAAATCGCAATGACTATCTTACTTAGATTTCAAAAACCTAGCAAGAACAAAACACTACGCGATGAAAACTACTCCTTATGCTTTGCTCATCCTATGTATGCTATTGGGCTGTGAATCAGTCAAAACCAAAGACATGATCAGTGGTCAGTTTGCACACACCGTGCTCATTTGGATGAAAAACCCAAATAGTGAATCCGACAAAAACAAGCTAAAAACAGGGTTAAATCAGCTTATCGAAGCGTCTGAATACATTCGTTCAGCTCACTTGGGCGTGCCTGCACTTACAGCTAGAGAGGTGGTGGACAATTCCTATTCGTACTGTTTCATTGTCACATTTGGGTCCAAAGAAGAGCAAGACAAGTATCAGGTAGAACCAGCTCACAAAAAATTCATGGCAGACTGCGAAAACCTCATGTCCAAAATATTGATCTATGACTCTATGAATGTACTGGAGGCTGGAGAAAATTTGAAATAAGCTATAGCCGATCAGTCAGAACTTTAGGAGCACCAAATCGCATCCCCACAAATACCTTCGCATTGCTCACTCCTCTGTAGAGATAGTCTTCATTATCGTTTCGCTGTCCATCACCCACAGCCACTGCAGATATACCAGTGAAAAATCGATCTGAATTATAACCAATCGCTGCCCGTGTAGCTACGTGCAGTGCAAATTCAGATTGACTATCCGCAGCTTGCCCGTTCAGTTCTGGCCTTTTTTCAATCTCTGGGCCTCCTCCTACGATAACACTCAACGAGAAAAACACTCGCTTACCTATCACAAAGGTATGCCCATAGCCCATAGCGAGTCCCATTTTGATAAATGCAGTTCCTCTAAAATCTACTGAGGTATCGAAAAAAAGCTCCGCCTCATCGATAATCAAACTTGAGTCAGCATCCATTCGGTAATAGCTAAAATATGGCCCTGCCAAAAACGACCCCGCGCTTTTGATTTGTCGTTCATTGTAATTAAAGGCTGCCCGGTACGAAAAATCGTCATGATTAAAAACATACAACAAACTGACGCCATAAGTTCTGGTTTTAATATCAGGCCGAATGGGATATATTCCTATATTGTACCCCGCTATATAATCCTGCGGGTTGGACATATAATACCCCTTGTACCGCTGCCATACAAGGTCGATCGCAAATTTTCGAGTGTACATACTCGACTGTATATCGAAGCTTTTCGTTTTTCCATATTGATCATCATCATGATTGACTCCTCGAAAATTAAACGCTAAGTCTAACCCAATAAACTTATAAGCAAACCCAAAACCAATATTAAAGTTTTCATTCGGGTGATATTCTAACTCATCCTCAGTCAGGTGGTTGACATGCGAAAAATCATTTGATTTGACAATCCCATAGAGTTTCAGGACCAACTGATCTGAGTAATCTATCACATAATCCTCATTCAATGGTTTGGTCTCAAAAAGCTTGTACTTTCTTCCTTTCTCTGGTTCTTCTTGCTCTTGTGCCTGAGCTATCATCGACATCGCCAAAAAAAGAAAGAGGACAAACAATCTAGACATGATTTTAAATTTAATACAGATGACTCTCTAAAAATAAAGACGGTCGGCGAACAATCCTAGCATAATCAATACTGACCAGTACCCAGCATGACTAATGTACAACCAAAAACAATCTCTATCCCTTCAGATTCAGCGGCTTTCGCCAATGTCATATTTTCGGTACCAGGGTTGAAAATGATACGTTTAGGGTGGAGACTCAAAACATACTCTTTCCATTCATCCAAACGAGCAGCGCCTATATACAAAGTCACTGTGTGTACATCATCAATGGGAGGTTTGGATTTTAGATCCAAAAAAGGTTCGCCAAAAAGTATCCCTTTTTTGATACTCACCAGTTTGAAAGGCTGATCATGTTTTTTGAGTTTTTCGGCTGCCAAATAAGCATACCTACTTGGATCTGAGGTAGCGCCTAGTACTACGGTCAATTTACTTTCTTCAGACATTAATGTATTGTTCTATCAGTTTTTCGGCGATTTTTTCTCCATCTATAGCGGCAGACATAATGCCTCCTGCATAGCCAGCGCCTTCTCCACAAGGAAACAACCGTTTGAGCTGAATATGTTCCCAAGTATCTGATTTTCTGGGCACATGTACTGGCGATGATGTACGACTCTCTACACCTACTACCACTGCCTCTGCTGTCACGTAGCCCTTAGATTTTTTTCCAAAGTCTTTAAAACCCAATACCAATCTACGATAGATATCCTCTGGCAGCACATCCGACAGTTGGGTAGCTACCAAGCCAGGCTGATACGAGCAATCGGGTAAATTCTGCGAAAGCTGATTGCCTATAAAATCTGACAAGCGCTGAGCCGGTGCTTTTTGCTGACCGCCAGTAGCTACACAGGCTTTCTTTTCTATCTCCGACTGAAACGCCAACGCAGCAAAATTACCATGCTTATGATATCCCTTCAAATCTTGATTTTCGATGGCCACTACGATGCCTGAGTTGGCAAATTTAGAGTCTCGCCTGGACGGGCTCATACCATTGACTACTACCTCACCAGGGGCAGTCGCAGAAGGCACGATAAATCCGCCTGGGCACATACAGAAGGAAAAGACCCCTCTTTGTACATCATTTAGTCGAGTCTGGGTAGTAAGCGCATAAGGTGCCGCTGGCAAATATTCGCCACGGCTGTCGCAATGATACTGAATGCTGTCGATCAGCGTCTGCGGATGCTCTACCCGAACCCCAAGCGCAAAAGGCTTAGACTCAATCGTAATCTTTTTCTTTTCTAACAGTTCGAAAATATCTCTAGCCGAATGGCCTGTAGCCAATATCACACCGACTCCTTCGTGTGTATCTCCATTGGCCAAGACGATGCCTTTGGCTTCACCTTTTTCAATCACAATATCAGTGACTCTACTATTGAAATAGATTTCGCCTCCTCTAGACAAAATAGTTTCTCGAATGTCAGCAATTACTTTAGGCAACTTATTTGTTCCGATGTGCGGATGGGTATCTTTCAAAATATCCTCACTGGCACCATGCACCACTAGCATTTCTAATATTCGTCGAACGTCTCCTCTTTTCTTTGATCGTGTATAAAGCTTTCCATCTGAATAGGTACCTGCTCCCCCTTCCCCAAAACAGTAGTTGGAATCTGGGTTCACGATGTGCTCTTTGTTGATTTTAGCCAAGTCCCGTCGTCGCTCCTTTACGTCTTTTCCTCGCTCAAAAAGGACGGGCTTAGCACCCAATTCTAAACAGCGTAAGGCAGCAAATAACCCTGCAGGCCCTGTACCTACGATCAACACCACTGGCCGATTACTCACATTGGTTTCAGGCTTCTGGTATGATACTGCCCATGGGTCTCCCTCTCCTTCATACAGCCCTATTTCTACATCTACGGACACCTTGCGTCCACGAGCATCTATCGATCTTTTGAGGAGTTTCCACTGAGCTCCACCATGAATCTTGGGTACCATAAACGCCTCCAAGCGTTGCTCATCAAGTGCTATTTCTGGCTTCAGCCTATATTTCAGAATTTTGTTCATTGGCGTTTTTTAACGGGACGAAGGTATCGGATTCTTAGTCTTTTTGAATCCTAGATAGCCAATATTTATCCCAAAGAAAGCAGGAATATAGGTACTCGTTTGATTCACATCTGTGAAATATGGATCATAAGTAGTCCCGCTATAATTTGGTGTATAGTTGCGCACACCTATACCCACGCCGATATACACATCGATTGTAAAACCTGCGTTGGCGGGGTCTTTGAGCCACCTATCACCTATAAAAAAACCATAATAATATCTATTTTCCTGAGCGGACGCGTCTCTAGTAGCCAGTGTACCGCCCTCACTCACATGAACCGAATGCTTGAGAAAATCCGCCCCAATCAGATGACCAAAATAAAACATGCCCAAAGTCTCGTCTTTGCTATAAAACTTCTGACGCACTTTTAAGCTCGACCCTGTGGTAAACAACTCGCCTGTAGCCACTTGGTCATGCTTTTCAAAAAATGGATCTCTATGATAAGTATAGATCAGCTCATACCCTTGCCGCTCTTGGAGGTAATACTCTACAGCCAACGGCATGTAGCCAAATAGCGAATAGAGCGGATTGCTCCCAAAAATCACCCCTTTGTATTCGTTGATCCTAGAGGTAAAGTATCTCGATTTTTTGTTTTTAAATTTATAATCGGGCTTGTCATATTCCTGACTATTGGCTTGCTGTACAAAGTCTTCACTTTTCATAAACACGGGATTGCTGTCTCCATATACTGGCAAATATGTCCCTGCTACTTCTCCATTTTTTTTATAAAGTGTCCATTCTCCTACTCGCTTGCCCTGCACGAGTTCTCCCTTCATTTTGATATCACCATTGAGGTAATAGCCTTCATAGGCTCCTCTACCTTGGTCGTCAAAAAAGGCAGTACCTTCTACATTGCCTTCCTCATCATAGTAGGTCCAATTACCCGTATTGACATCTCCCTTGAACTGCCCTGTCACCTTCAGGTTTCCACTGATATAATACTCTTTATATGCACCAGTGCCTTTGTCGAACTCACCGACTCCCTTGGTCTGACCCGATTCGTAAAACATCTTCCAATACCCGTCCTTGATTCCATTTTTTTGCAGCCCTTCTGCACTTTTGGCTCCGTCGGGATAGTAATAAATCCAGTTGCCCAAGGTTTGGCCTTTTTCATAACCTCCTTCTGCGGATACCTTCCCGTTTTTATAAAAATACTTCCAAGGACCTGTTTTTAAGCCCTGTTTAAAATATCCTTCGGCTTGCTTCTCCCCAGTTTCAAAATAATACACCCATAAGCTGTCACTCTTACCAGCCTTATTGAGCCCTTTCATTTTCAATTGACCCGACACGTAAAATTCCTGATAGATCCCACTCCCGTTTTTAAAGTTGGTCTGTGCCTTCAGTCCGCCACCTTCGTAGTAGTAGCGCCAGAGGCCTGCTTTCACTTCATGGTCGTACTGTCCCTTGCTTTTGAGGCTGCCAGCTTCATAATAATACGACCACTCGCCTCCTTTTTTACCATCCGACAGTATTCCTTCAGATCGTAGGTTTCCATTTTCAAAATAATCTGACCAAATACCCTCTGTTCGTCCTTCGAGAAAAGAACCTGTTTGTCTGATTTTCCCATTTTCGAAATAATAAACCCAATCACCCGTGGCTTTATTGTCGATATAATAACCCTCCGATTTTTTGATTCCTGAGAGGTAAAAAGAAGTATATGATCCATTGAGTTGATTAGAAATGGTATCTCCCACTGTAAACACTTCCTTCACCACGGTCTTTTCCTGATCGTAATACGTACGCACTGCTACACCCTGTGCCATCGCTGAACCACTGATGATTATGAAACCTATGTATAGAAATATCTTCAATCGAATGATGCTACTTTTTAAAAATGGTTTCTTCAACCCAATGTTTTCCCCAGTCGTCTTTTTCTTGCTGACTCCATAGCTGAGGAAAAAAGATAACCCGCTGAAATCTAGGAGGTAAATACTTTTGCCAATTGGTACCACCAGAGGCAGCGATCACTTCTGGGTCTCGCTGCAAGTACCTAACGGCCGACTTGTAATGTACCAAGCGCCACTGTACATTGGCCAATAAATCAAGTTTTTTCATAGCCGCTACAATGTCTCCTGCCATTTCACCAGAAGAGTAATTGATCTCATATTTTTTCCAGACATTGGCTTGCTCATATTGTACCGCCAAATGTAAAAATTCATCCGAATATTTCTGCTCGAATTGCTTGAGCGTCAAGGTTTTTTTACCTGTGGCCAATTCCGTAGCGCCTCTTTTCCAATAGAGATTGTCATACATCTGCTGGAAATTTCGCATATCCACTTCCGCTCTTTTAGATTCCTCAACCAAGTTTAGCAAATCTGTACATGAAATTTCAAACTTTCTAATTTGTGCCGACTGAAAACCACTGGCTGGCAAGAGCGACATGCGAAAATTGAGAAATTGCTTCTGATCCATACCGTCGATCATTACATCAAACGAATCTACCAGATGCAGCAAATAGCGATTGATCCTGTTTAGCCGCAAAAGAAACCGATCTGCATCTACGGCATCATCAAAAGCCAGCTGCTCGATCTCGTTGAGAATCAGCTTGAAATACAGCTCAGTGATTTGATGGTAAATGATGAAAATTTTCTCGTCTGGAAATTGCGTCTTGGGGTTTTGCAAACTAAGCAAAGTATCCAAGTGGATATAATCCCAGTAGGTTAGATAATCAGCATGCAATAGGCCATCCAAATAGGACGAAAGATCCTGTCCCATGGCTTCATATTTTTTCTCTAGCTGCTGGAGCTGATCCAGTATTTTACTATCAAATTTCGGGTTTATCATCGGGGTAATATTGTTGTTTAATATTGTAAATTTGGGTTTAATTTTAAACAACCTACTAAGATCAAAAGTAATTTTTGGACAAAAAAAGGGGAATCTTCACAATACCAAGACCCAATTCCGACACTTTTTCTCCCTGCCGAATCCATGCTATTTCTAATTGATCTAGAAGATATCTACAGATTAGCCCTTTCAAATTTCATTATTTGCCAAATGGGTCATATTTTGACCTACGAATGATTAACAAACAACTTTTAAACAACAGCCCATCTTATGAAATCCAACTTCACAGACGAATTCGAATCTCCAGATTTTTATCAAATCGATGATTTGCTGACCGAAGAGCACCAAATGATCCGAGGCTCAATACGAGATTTTGTAAAAAAAGAAATCACTCCCTACATAGAAGACTGGGCCGAAAGAAGCCATTTCGAATATCCGATCGTGAAGAAATTTGGAGAGATCGGCGCCTTTGGGCCAACCATCCCAACCCAATATGGTGGGGGTGGGCTTGACTACATTTCCTATGGATTGATCATGCAAGAAATCGAGCGTGGAGACTCTGGCATGCGCTCGACAGCCTCTGTACAAGGCTCGCTGGTGATGTACCCCATCTACAAGTTTGGCAACGAAGCCCAACGAATGAAATATCTACCTAAACTCGCCTCTGGCGAATGGCTAGGTTGCTTCGGCCTCACCGAGCCAGACCACGGCTCCAACCCCAGTGGCATGGTCACCCACTACAAAGACATGGGCGACCACTACCTACTAAACGGTGCCAAAATGTGGATTTCCAATGCACCCAAAGCGGACGTGGCCGTCGTCTGGGCTAAAAACGAAGAAGGCAGAATACACGGTCTGATCGTAGAGCGGGGCATGGAGGGTTTTTCTACACCCGAGACCCATGGCAAATGGTCGCTACGAGCCAGCACCACAGGTGAACTGGTCTTTGATAATGTGAAAGTGCCCAAAGAGAACCTACTGCCCAACAAAAGTGGCCTTGGTGCGCCGATGAAATGTCTAGACTCTGCCAGATACGGTATCGCATGGGGCGCCATAGGCGCGGCGATGGACTGCTACGACTCTGCTCGTAGATACTCCCTCGAACGCATCCAATTCGGCAAGCCCATCGGCTCATTCCAGCTCATCCAAAAAAAGCTGTCCGAGATGCTGACCGAGATCACCAAAGCACAACTACTCAACTGGAAACTCGGTAAAATGCTAGACGAAGGCAAAGCAACCACCCCGATGATCTCTATGGCCAAGCGCAATGCCGTAGCCACCGCACTAGACATAGCTCGCGAAGCACGACAGATTCATGGAGGCATGGGGATCACGGGAGAGTTTCCGATGATGCGACACATGATGAATCTCGAATCTGTGGTAACATACGAAGGCACACACGACATTCACTTACTCATCTTGGGGCATGAGATCACAGGCATTTCAGCGTTTAAATAATCAAAATCCATAGCCTTCGTAACCTTCCGTAAACTCAGTAGGGTCAAAAGTCGGGTTAATCACTACTTTGGAATATTCATACTGTTCGTATAGTCCTTTGTCGTCGATTACCTCCATCTTCAGCGGAATGTATACCTGAGCATCTATGATTAGATTCAGTTTGGGGGAATAATCGTTGGGGATCTGAATCACCTGACCCGATTTAACGTCTTCATAATCTTTGATTTTGGGGTTAGCTTCTAGTATCATGTGCGCACTGAGTTTTTTCTGTGCTGCTACATCTTCTATAGACTCACCAGGCTGAATAATATAATCTACTAGGCCAAAGTACGGGTTGATAAAAGTGATCGCATGACAGTTTTTTCCTTCGTGTATCACTAATCCAGTATAAGTCACCATCTCGTCAATTTGATCTTGATATTTGGCACACAAAAATTCTAATATGGAAACCACATGATCAAACCCTGATTGAAATATGGTATGATGCTGATTGTTGCGCATGATACCGTCTAATGGATCTAGTTTTAGATTAATCCAGGGAAAGCCATTGGGATTGATCAGTGCTTTGTCGTTGTTGGCACCACGCACATAGAGCACTTCCATGCCGTCGTTTGGAAAGGACTGTCGCAAATAGACACTATAGGGGCTTTTTTGCATTTTAGTAAATGAAACCTGCTTGAGAATTTCGCCTTCCACTCGCTCTTGCTTGGTGATCGTATAGGTAAGTGATTGGATACGATCCGAATATTCGAACATCAGCTTGGCTATTTCATAGCCAGAAGGCGTTGGAGACTGCCCATATACAGGAGAAATGAAAAAAAAGAAAAGAAGTGCACAGCAGCCAGTCCTTGTCATAAACTATAGTTTTTAAGAAATCTGGCTTGTTCCAAATTTTAAATCAGCGCACAAGCTATTGAATTATTGGCTAATTACCTCTAGGAGATTCACCAAAAACAAAGGGCTTCACGAATCGCAAAGCCCTTTGTTTTTTTAACTAATTAAACCATTTGAGGTGTAGAAGCGGCTCTTCCTACCTCGTGTATTATGAGTACATCTATAAGATGTTCAAAACCCGAAATTAGTTGCTTTCTAGCAGAAATTTTTAGATTTTTTAACAGTTTTTCCCTCCTCAACTTCCTCTTTCGATTTTATACTCCTTTTTTTATCGGCACTATCACTTTCGTAAAATCCCAAATCAAGGCCAGGTTCGCACCGTATGGCTGATCCGTCAAGCGAATGAGAAATTGCTGCACACAAGAATCCGACTGCTGTACAGGTACTGTTACTTTAGCTACATCCAGATTATAATCAGGCTCCCAATAGCCCCATTGCTCTGTTTCAGCATTGAGTACTACTTGCCATTCGCTTTCTCCAGGAATGGTATAGAGTCGGTATTTACCAGCAGGCACTTCACTAGTACCGAAATACACATCGTCAGAAAAGGTTATAACTGTCGGCTCATTAGCTCCCGTGCGCCAATATGTATCGTATGGCAATAGCTCACCGAAAATTTTACGGCCTTTTTTAAACGGTCTACAATAATCCACAGTCACTTGAAAATGCGTCGTAGACAATATAGCTGTAGCAGGTGGGCTGTGCTGGCGAGTAGTAGCAATCTGGTAGATCACTGTGAGCGCAAACAAAATCATGCCTGCTCCAACGACCCAAAGAATTTTTTTAATCATAATTCATGTGTGTAGTCTTAAAAAATGTCTTACTCCTATCGAGGAAGGTGAGTTGCGAAAGTAGGCGGATATCTACTGTATTTGATTAGATCGGTCATTTGTTAACTTAAAAATAAAACCAATGCCTACTTTATATTAATTAAAGGGTTAATTTTGGCGCTTGCACAAAGAAGCAAATCACATCTCATGATAGAATATAATACAATTAGAGAGCAGGTCACACTAAAAGAATACGGAAGAAACGTACAAGACCTAGTCGCTACTCTAAACACTATAGAAGACAAAGAAGAAAGATCACAAAAAGCAGCCGTGCTGGTGGAGCTTATGAAGCAAATCAACCCTGCTATGCAAAACACCCCTGAGGTAGAGCAAAAGCTTTGGGATGATCTTCACATCATTTCTCATTTTTCTTTAGACATCGATGGCCCTTTTCCTACGCCAAACAAAGAAATCCTAGACAAGAAGCCTGAAAAAATGGGCTATCTGACTAACGAAATTACTTTCAAGCATTTCGGTAGAAATATCGAACTACTCGTAGACAAAGCCATTACGCTAGAAGATGCTGAAGAGCAAGAAGCTGCGATCATCCACATTGGTAAACTGATGAAAACTTTCATTTACTCTTACAACAGAGACAGCATCGAAGATGAAGTGATCTATCAAAATATCCGTAAGCTGTCTAAAAATCAATTGGACATCGACATGAAAAAGGTGACCGCAGGCAACCTATTCGAACCGATCAGAAAAGAAAGACGCAACGACCGTGACAACAATAGTGGTATGGAGCGAAATGATCGTAACGATCGAAATAGAAACAACAGAAACAAAAGAACATCCAACCACAAAAGAAGAAGATAAATGGGTTCATTCCGGGTCGTTGGAGGACACTCCCTTAATGGCGAAATCACACCTCAGGGCGCCAAAAACGAATCGCTTCAAATACTATCAGCCGTACTTCTCACCAAAGAGGTCGTTACGATTCACAAAGTGCCCAACATCAGGGATGTGAATAAATTGATCGAATTGCTCCAAGAAATGGGCGTAAAAGTCCAAAAGCTAGGAGATGAATCTTATTCCTTTCAGGCAGACGAAGTAGATATTCATTTTCTGGAGACAGAAAAATATCAACAAATGGCTAGCTCCCTTCGTGGATCCATCATGATATTGGGGCCTATGCTCGCCAGATTCAAAAAAGGAAAAATCCCTCAACCAGGGGGAGATAAAATAGGAAGAAGAAGGCTCGACACCCACTTTATCGGTTTCCAAAAACTGGGAGCCAAATTCAAATACGACAAAAAGACCAGCTATTACAACATAGACGCCTCTCACCTCGAAGGCACATATATGCTGCTCGACGAAGCTTCTGTGACTGGTACAGCCAACATTCTAATGGCTGCTTCGCTAGCCAAAGGCACTACTACGATCTACAATGCGGCTTGTGAACCTTACATCCAGCAGCTTTGCAAAATGCTCAGCCGCATGGGGTCAAAAATCACTGGGATCGGATCTAACCTCTTAGTGATAGAGGGTGTGGAAGCACTCGGTGGCACCGAGCACACCATGCTTCCAGACATGATCGAAATTGGTAGTTTCATCGGACTGGCAGCTATGACACAGTCTGACCTAACCATCAAAAATGCTGGCGTAGAGCACTTGGGTATCATCCCAGACATGTTCAGAAGACTAGGAATCAAAATAAACATCAAAGGAGATGATATTCATATTCCTGCACAAGATCATTACGAAATAGAGACTTTCATAGATGGTTCGATCATGACCATCGCCGATGCCATTTGGCCAGGCTTCACACCTGACCTGCTAAGCATCGTCCTCGTTACTGCTACACAAGCCAAAGGCACGGTACTCATACATCAGAAGATGTTCGAAAGCCGTTTGTTTTTCGTGGACAAGCTAATCGATATGGGCGCACAGATCATACTTTGTGACCCGCATAGAGCAACAGTGATTGGACTAGACAAGGCGGTGCCACTGCGTGGCATTCAGATGACTTCTCCCGACATTAGAGCGGGTGTATCTCTACTGATAGCAGCTATGTCTGCCGAAGGCGAGAGTGTAATTCACAATGTAGAGCAAATCGATAGAGGATATCAGAATATTGATCAACGCTTAAATGCTATTGGAGCTATGATTGAAAGGGTTTAATAATATTAAATCTTCAGTAGCACGACATGAGAACATTAACCTTAAGCCTAGCCATACTGCTGAGCTGTCGTTGGTTTGCCGCGTCGCAAGACACTAGCGCATACCAAGAACTCTCATTTATTTCCATCCATCAGATGGCACCTATGGATTCGCTCAACTTCGATTTCAGCGGTATCGTGAGCAAGGGCGACTCTATTTTTATAGTTGCCGACAAGCCTTGGAATACATTCCTTTACTCCATCACTTTTAGTGAAAAAAAATGGATAGCTCACCCATACAGACAAATAAGTAGCACTGAAAAGTTAGACTTGGAAGCCGTTGATCATTGTAATGGCTTTTTTTATCTAGCGAATGAATTTAGAGGATCTATTTATCGTCTGCCCACATCTACAGCAGAGGTACAAACGCTACCTATCAATTTCAAAGAAAACAATTTAGCTCCTAGCACATGGAAAAATGCAGGATGGGAAGGCCTTACTATAGATTGTGAAAATCAGGTCATGTATCTCGTTAAAGAACGCCAACCCAGAAATATAGTAGTAGTGGACATGAATCGATGGGGAATACTAGACCAATTCGACATACCACAAACCGAAAGCAACGATTTTTCTGATGCCAAATATCTAAATGGACATTTGTACCTGCTAGAACGCAACGGCAACTACATCACCAAAGTAAATACAAAGACCAAGACTGTGGTAGAAAAATACCACTATCGACATATTGCGAGCCATCCCAATGGCAAGCTCTACGCACCCGAAAAATATGGCATGGCCGAAGCTCTCCTGCTCACTGACAATGAAATATGGATAGGCCTCGACAACAATGGGCTCGAAGTAACTGACCACGCCAAAGACACCTACCAACTAACAGGTCATACACCTGTAATCATTAAATTCAAAAGGCCTGCGGGATTTTAAAAATAGTACCTGAGATGTCTGAAAAATAATTTAGGCCTAGACAAGGCTTTCAATAAATAGACGGCACAACGTATATACCCTTGACGTAAACTTAGATATGCCATTTTGATCCAAAGCAAATTATTCACCTCAGCACTTGGCTGTACATAATTTGGCAACTGCTGATAAAAAGCCATTTTCGACTGATTAGTCTCCTGCTGAGACGCACTCGAAAGATGCAAGTGATAGCGGCTACCCACAAATTCCAACTTTTCGAATCTCAGTCCATTAGCCGCTAGTTGCAACCAGAATATCATATCCTCTCCATATCGCAACTCCTCCGAAAAACGAACATCCCCAATCGCCGATCGCCTCACAAGAAAGGTATGAATCTGGGGCGTATACAAAAAAATATGTTCGGCTGGCTGCACCCCCATGGGGTACAAATCCAAAGCAGCCGTTTGCTGTCGGTTGTACCGTAAGGTTTTGCTTGTCGATAAATGTGCCGCGATCACCTCCGACCGGCAAGAGACCACATCCCTGCCTCGAATAGCCTCCAGCGACTGCACTAGCATCCCAGGCAGCAATTCGTCATCATCATCCAAAAACAGCAGATAATCATTCTTTGCCATCGCTATGCCTTGGTTGCGGCAGGCGGATACACCAATATTTTTTTCATTCCGAACAAGCCTGATTCGATCATCCTGTGAAGCCACCTGTATTATTTCAGCTATATACTGCTGTTTTGAGGCGTCGTCTATGACTACAATCTCCAATACTACAAGTGGCTGTATCAGTACAGACTGCAATGCACTTTGCAGAGACGCAGGACGATTGCGAGTAGGGATAATGACAGATACTTTGCTCATAGCGTATGATTGTATCCTCAAAAAAAGACAAAAAATGGAGAACCTGTTACTTTTGCCACATGAATAGCATCGAGGAGTTTGTAGAAAAAATAAATGAAGTAGTAAATACTGGTCAGTTTGGCAAACTCACGCTAAGCAAACCCAGATACAAATCCAACGGGCTTCAAAACATCTTCGTCCGAACAGTGGAACTCAAAGGCCAACAAAAGCTATCGTTCAACTACCGGCACAAAACCAAAGATCTCACCAAAAACTTTGATCCTCCCGAAGGCTTCACAGAGATCAGTAGTCAACTCAAAGAAAAGTTTAAGCATGCCACGTTGCTCACCGAAGAGGCCACCTATCAGCTTATGATTAATAAAAAGGGCAAAGTCACCGTGACTACCTCCAAGCCCTTAGAAACCCAAGTAGCAGCTACGCATGACAAAGAAAAAATAAAAAGAGCACCACTCGACGCCCCCTATCTTCATCAGCTAGGCATTACCTCAGCAGATGGTGAACTCATCCCTAAAATGGCCGACAAATACCGCCAAATCAACAAATATCTGGAAATCATGGATCACCAGATAGAAGCCAACGTGCAAAAAAAAGAGCTTAGCTTAGTGGATATGGGCTCAGGCAAAGGCTACCTCACTTTTGCACTATATGATTTTCTTTGGAGAATCAAAGGATTGGATGTTGGGGTGACCGGCATCGAACTTCGTCAAGAGCTAGTGGACTTTTGCAATGAAAAAGCTAAAGTATGTGGCTTCGAAAAACTGCAATTTATCAATCAACGCATCGAAGACTATACAGCCAAGAAAATCGATATTCTGATTGCACTACATGCCTGCGATACCGCTACAGACGATGCCTTGGCCAAAGCCATTGGAGCGCAAGCCGACCTAATTGTATGCGCCCCGTGCTGCCACAAACAAGTACGCCAACAGGTAAAAGGAAAAACACAGGAGCACCCACTACTCAAATATGGTATCTTCCAAGAACGGCATTTTGAAATGGTGACAGACACCATCCGTGCTTTGATCCTAGAACAGCACGGCTATCAATCCAAAGTCTTTGAATTTGTATCGAACGAGCACACCCGTAAAAACATCATGCTCATAGGAGCCAAATCCAAACAAGCCAACAGTCAAGATGCCAGTGAGAAAATTTCCGCACTCAAAAAAGAATATCATATCGATTTTCAATACTTAGAACGATTGGTTTAATTTAGTAACAAAACCACTCAACCTTCAACCAGCAAATTCCAGCTTTTTAATATCAAACTTGAAAGGTCAGTACTGCTATGTTCGCTTTATTCTTTTTCAGAATATCTGAATCTAAACTATTCTGCATATTACTATTTTTTTGTACCCTTCTATACGCAAGTACAAACACTTACGGGTTGTCTAATGATTCTCTATTCGTCAAAGCCAGAACCTTAGACACAAAGCAATTTATATCTTTCGTTATAGACAACCACTACAAAATCTACAGCCTCAGTTTTGACAGTGCCATAGCTATGACGGCCGAAGCAAAACAACTCGCCCTTACCAACGGCTGGACAAGCCAAGCAGCCTATGCAAGTCTCTATCATGGCGTGGCGACCTACTTGCGTGGCGACTACAAGCAAGCCTTGCCCAGCTATCTATATGCCCTCCATGTTTTTGATTCACTCGAAAACCATAGAGGCATAGCACGGACGTGCAATGAAATGGCCGTTTTTTATCACAAACAAAAACAACTTGACGATGCCTATAATGCCCTAGACAAAGCCGAAACAGCCGCCAAATTGGCACATGACGAAGAAGCTCTAGGAACCACATACAGTCATCATATGTCGTTTCTTGTCCGCAGAGAAAAACACAAAGAAGCTTATCCTTACATGATGAAGGTTTTTGAAATCAGAAAACGAACACAAGACAGTGTAGGGCTGGGGTATATTTACCTCGACATCGCCAATTATAAATTAATCAATGACCAATTAGACGAATCGCTCGAACTAGTAAACAAGTCTACAGAGATCCGCAAACGAATAGGTGACAACCAAGGCGTTGCCGTCAATACCGTCATCAAAGGTGAGTTTTATTTCCAGACTGGAAATTTCAAAAAAGCCATTCCGTTTTTTGAAAAAGCCATCGCACTCGCTACGCCTATTGGCTATACGGACCTCATTCGGTTTGGGTACGACATGCTACAGCAGTCTTATGTCAAATTGGGCGACTACAAAAATGCCTACGAAAACCTACAAAAAAATCAAATTTTCAATGACAGTATTTATAATGTAGAAAAAAGCAAAGCCCTACTCTCCTTACAAACACAATATGAAACGGAGAAAAAAGAAAAGGAAATAGAATTGCTCTCTATCGAAAACCAACTCAAAGTCATAGAAGTAAAAAATGCAGACAATCGATTTTATGCTTCTCTTGGTGGTGCTACTATCCTGCTACTTATTGGCGTTTTAGCATTCAATCGATACAAGCAAAAACAGCAGATACTACTGACAGAAGAAAAAGCCATTAACCAAAGACTGGGTTTCAAGTCTCTCATAGAAGGAGAGGAAAAAGAACGCAAACGAATAGCCCAAGAACTACACGACGGGCTGGGGCAGCTATTATCCACCGCCCGACTCAATGTATCAGCGATGGAAGATCGTGTGGAGCAAATCGTAACCAAGCAATGGGAAAATTCCATCAAACTCATAGACGAAGCCGTAACAGAAGTTCGTCACATCTCGCACAATATGATGCCTAATGCTCTGATCTCTATTGGCTTCGAAGCTGCTGTAAGAGAACAAGCGCACATCATCAATGATGCTGGCCAAGTAAAAATACACACCCAACTACCCGAACAAAAAATTGATCTACCAGAAAGCGAAGCCATCGCACTCTATCGAGTCATCCAAGAAGTACTAAACAACGCCATCAAATATGCTAAAGCCAAAAACATCTGGCTCACTATCACAAATGACCGTGATCTCAAAGTAGTGATCAAAGACGATGGCATAGGCTTCGATACCTCCATGATCGCCTCCTCTACAGGCATCGGTTGGCGCAACATTCAATCTAGAATAGAAATATTGAATGGAGAACTACAGATTCATTCCGAAATAGGAAAAGGTGCTGAAGTAAACTTGAAAATAGCCATATGAATCCCCTATTCTACAGCCTACTCATCCTAGGAAGCTATTCCGTCCGTGCTTCCAACATTCCTGACCTACAATCGGTCATTCAAAACCTCGACCACCTAGAGCAAACAGCACTGGTAGACTCACTCAACCGAATCGCCAATAATCTCTACACCAAAGACACACAAAAATCTCGAACATTCGCGACAGCGGCTCTCCAACGGGCTCGTCGTGCAGACTACCCACTAGGCATAGCCGACTCCTACTGCTACATCGGGATCACCTACGACATAGAAGGCCAGCGGGATAGTTCTCGGCACTATTTCAATCAATTTAATGAGTTGAGCAAATCCATTGGCAACCAAAAAAGAACATGTAAATCGCTCAACAACCTAGGTATGTGGCATTGGAATGGAGGCATCTTTGACGAAGCACTAGCCTATTTTTTTCAAGCACTCCCAATAGCCGAGCAGTTGCAAGACGAAGAACTACAAGGCAATATTCTAAACAATATTGGACTCATCTATCAAGAACTCGACGAATACCAGCGGGCCATTCCCTTCCACATGAAAGCCTATAAGCTTAGACTAAAAAACAACCTAACCAGATACATTATTCACTCGTGCAACAATCTAGGTGTGTCTTATCGGATCAAAGGAGATTTTGACTCTTCGGCCTATTATTACAAAAAAGCACTCCTCATCTCCGACTCCACAGGAAACCAGCAAACCAAAGCCGACGCCCTTAATAACCTAGGCATGCTAGCCAAATCTTCTGGCGACATGGATCTGGCAATTGACTACAGTCTAAAAGCGCTAGAAGTCGGAAGAAGTGAATTCGAAAATTTTCACATATTCAATACCCTATGTGAGACCTACATCATTCAAAAAAAACCTAAAGAAGCGCTCCTGTATGGACTGAGAAGCAAACGAATCGTAAATAACAAAACTAAGTCTGGACATAAAAAATATGTATATGAAAACCTGGCCAATGCTTACATTCTCGAAGGCAACATCGACAGTGCTGCCTATTATTTTCGCCAGCTCGTTGCACTGAAAGACACCATCTTTTCGGAAGAATCCACACAGGCCTTCAACCAACTCCAAGTAAAATACGAAACAGAAAAGAAAGAAAAAGAAATCGAATTGCTCTCTGTCGAAAACCAACTCAAAGCAGCTGAAGTCCACAACGCCAACAACCGATTTTACGCTGCATTAGGAGGAACTACTTTGATATTACTGATCATCTATTTGTTTTTCAAGAAAACCAGACAAAAACAAAGAACCCAGTTGGCCGAAGAAAAAGCCATCAACCAAAGGCTAGGGTTCAAATCCTTGATCGAAGGAGAAGAAAAAGAACGCAAACGCATAGCCCAAGAACTACACGATGGGCTCGGCCAGCTACTATCCACAGCCCGCCTCAACGTGTCTGTTCTCGAAGATCAGATAACCGAATCTGTGACCAAACAATGGCAAAACTCACTCAAGCTTATAGACGATGCCGTAACAGAGGTACGAGAAATCTCTCACAATATGATGCCCAATGCCCTAGTGTCGATCGGCTTCGAAGCAGCTATAAAAGAACAAATACACATCATCAATGATGCTGGACAAGTGAGTATACATACCAATTGGCCTGAGCAAAAAATCAACTTGCCCGAAAGCGAAGCCATTGCGCTCTATCGCATCATTCAAGAAGTGCTAAACAATGCCATCAAATATGCAGAAGCAAAAAACATCTGGCTGGCTGTCACCCACACTGATTACCTCAAAATATCGATCAAAGACGATGGAAAAGGTTTTGACACTGCGCTAATCACCTCTTCCACTGGGATTGGCTGGCGCAATATTCAATCCCGAGTAGGTTTGCTCAATGGCGAACTAGATATCACATCTACCTTGGATGAAGGCTCAGAAATCATACTTAAATTAGCTATGTAATGGACAAAGAACTGTACAATATCCTCATTGTGGATGACCACCAGATGTTTATCGATGGTATCCAATCGCTACTCATTGGGCAAGACAAATACAAAATCTCTCACGAGGCCAACGATGGACAAACCGCTCTGGATTTGCTCAAAACTACCGAGGTAGATATACTGATTTCTGATCTCAGCATGCCTGGCATGTCTGGCGCAGAACTCGTAAACACCGTCAAACAAAAATATCCTTGTATCAAAGTGCTCGTACTTTCTATGCACAACAACCGCGAAACAGTAGGCGAGATACTCATGTCTGAAGCAGAAGGTTATATTCTGAAAAACACGGGCAAAAAAGAGCTACTCAATGCACTAGATCGAATCACAGAGGGGAGCACTTTCTACAGCAAAGAGGTGATGTCTATCATGAAAGATAAAGTGCAAAAACAGAAAAAAATTGAGAAAGAAACGCAGTGTCTTACCGAAAGAGAGCTCGAAATACTACAACTGATTGTTCAAGAGTTATCGAGCGAAGAAATCGCCGACCAACTCTTTATTAGTCGAAGAACGGTAGACACCCACCGCAAAAACATCTTGAAAAAGACACAAGCTAAAACCATTGTAGGCCTGATCAAATTTGCCTTTCGCAACGAATTGGTGATGCCTATCTAAACTGTTGCAACTACCTGTTCAAGTGCACGCTTTGCCTGAATCATGTGGCGCTGGTTATGCCCAATTAAAAACCGAAAAGCATCGCCCAATTTAAAAGTAACGATAGAACCTATAGCAGAAGTGATTTTTATTTTATTCAGATCCAACTTCTTGCTTTTTTCCAAAGCCGCTATAATCTCATCCTGATCTTCAATGAATTTGGAAAGCGTATCATAATGCACATCTATTTCTGGTTGGAATTTCTTCAGGGTCTTCATCGGTGATGGGATCGTACCATCAGCTCGTGGTTTGATACTTTTCACAAAGTAATCACCCATCCACCCAGGTTTAAAGGTTGATTCTTCAGATTCAGGAGCAATTTGTAATTTGCGATCAAACTGGGAGATATAGTGTGCATCTGCAATATTGAGATGTTCGATGCATTCTAGCACCGACCACTCCTGAGGTGAAGGTTTCTGTTTTAACTCCTTCTGGGACAAAGCAGCCAACCGTTCGGCTTCAGCTTTTACTTCTTGAGTATCTCTAATGAGCGATTCGATCAGATCAATTTTATTCATGACTTTGAGTTTATTAATGATATAGTAAAAGTAATCGGGTGTTGAAAAATAAAAATTGATCTATATCAAGAAAACTCTATTTTCACGATTTTTCCATACACTGCTTACGCATCCTACTAAAGGTCTCTGGGGTCATACCCAAATAGGAGGCCAGATGCTTTTGCGACACTAATTGAAAAATATGTGGGCTTTGCTGAAACAGCCGATCAAACCGCTCCTCTGCCGAAAAACTCCTCACTTCTACCTGTCTTTTACCAATACCTATCAAGACATTGGCATTGAATATTCTACCCCACCGCTCTACGGACTTGTATCGATCAAACATATCCATCAGGTCAGCATAGCTGATCCGAAGCAATGATGCATCTGTAGTTGCCTGAATGCTCCAGTCGGTAGGTTGCTGTGCCAAAAAGGAATCATACGCACCAGAAAAATCCCCCGTGTAGGTAAAACCAATACTGATATCTACGCCTTGGTTAATCATAAATGCACGCAACACCCCCTCATGCACAAAGTAAAAATAATGTTCGACTTGCCCTATTCGAATGATGTAATCCCCCTTTTTTACCGACAAAGGTTTCCATCGACAAGCAAAATCTTCCCATTCATGTTCAGTCAATTCTGACAAGCTATTCACCCGTTGTTTCAAATGTGTAAGTGCTCCCATTCCTATTCGTAAATCTAATTTTAAAATATGGAATGATCTGCCCTCTTCAAAATATCCCTACCAATACGGATTGATTCATGAACGCCATCTCTCTTTATTTGAACCTGTATCATAACCCATTGTGATGAATCTATCCGAAAGAGAAAAACAAGTATTAGAATTAATCGTCGAGGAGCTATCGTCTCAAGACATTGCCAAAAAATTAAAAATCAGCATTCGTACTGTAGATACACATCGAAAAAACATATCTAAAAAACTCCAAACCAAATCACTCATTGGACTGACCAAACATGCCATACGTGCAGGCATGGTAGCTGGTTTCCGATATTCCAACCGAAAACAGCCTTAATATACTTACTATTAGGTATTTACAAGTGGCTCAACATGCCCTATCCTTACATTAGCAAATTTCAATGAAGCATGAAAGCTCTAAAATTGATAACAGCATTACTTTTATATCTGATCACTATTACGTTGTTCGTTTGACGGCAGTCAAACCTTGGTGATAAGATAATGGGTATAGAGGCTCGTCTTTACAGACAAAGCTTATGAGAACCTCCCGACCACCCAGTCGGGAGGTATTATTTTGCCAATCATATAATAAACGATCAGGCAGTTTTATTCCTTACCAGTTTTTATATTTTTGTTGGTTACAACTATTCAAAAAAATATTAACCCCCATATATGCAGCAGCTCAACGACTTTTTACTTCTCATTGATAGTTTTATAGGAAGTGCCTTTTGGTTTCCCTATGCCTTGCTAGGTACAGGCCTCTTTTTCACGATCTACCTCAAGTTTCCACAAATCAGATACTTTGGTTTTGCCGTCAAAGTGGTGAAAGGCAAATTCGATAAGTCTGACGACGAAGGGGATACTTCACACTTCCAAGCCTTGGCCACTGCCCTATCTGGCACAGTAGGTACGGGCAACATCGCAGGAGTAGCTCTAGCGATACACATAGGAGGACCTGCGGCACTTTTCTGGATGCTGGTCACTGCGGCACTAGGTATGTGTACCAAATTCGTAGAAGTCACGCTTTCGCATAAATACAGAGAAAAAACCGCCGATGGCACCATGGCTGGTGGTCCGATGTACTTTATGAAGAACAAAATGAACATGAAATGGCTCGCAGCTGCATTTGCCATTGCTACTGTACTTTCTTCGTTTGGCACAGGGAGTTTACCACAGATCAATAGTATCTCCAATTCCTTGAATGCGACCTTTGGCATCGACCATATGATAACTGGAGGTGTACTGGCCGTTCTCTTGGCGATAGTCATCATAGGAGGAATCAAAAGAATAGCAGCGGTGACGGAAAAGCTAGTCCCAGGAATGGCACTAATCTACTTCATCGGCGCCTTTGCTGTGATCTTCTACAATTTGGGCAATATCGGTTCCTCATTCGTTTCTATCTTTTCAGATCTGTTTTCAGGGTCAGCTGCTTCTGGTGGGTTTATAGGCGCCTCGATCGCCTTTGCTTTCAATAGAGGAGTCAACCGCGGCTTGTTTTCCAACGAAGCAGGACAAGGTAGTGCACCTATCGCTCACGCCTCAGCCAAAGGACACGAACCAGTATCAGAAGGTATGGTAGCGATACTAGAGCCATTCATCGACACTATTATCATCTGTACGGTCACGGGTCTTGTATTACTTTCTTCTGGCGTATGGAATGAAAAGCATGTCAACGATTTTCAAGTCTCAGACATGAGTGTTTTGGTAGGTTCAGACTACTCAGATCAGTCCGAAGAAGGTGTAGCCAGACTCTATGGACATATCTCAGGTGAAGCCCCTTTGCCTGAGTTTTCTGGTGATTTGACGATAGCAGATGGTACCATTCAAAACGAAGTATCGATCATTCATGCACGCTCATTGGCTGAAGAAATCAAGGTTACCAAAGACGGACAGTCATTTACAGGCACGGTACATATTGCCAATGGGAAACCTAGTGACCTCAATGTCGCCTTTATAGGCAAATCATTGGTACATAGCGCACCACTGACTACCATTGCCTTCACACGAGGCTTCTTTGGAGACTGGGGTCAATACATCGTATCTATTGGTCTACTGCTCTTTGCTTTCAGTACGGCAATATCATGGTCTTACTACGGAGATAGAGCCATGACCTTTTTACTAGGCAGTGGCTCAGTCAAATACTACCGCATGGTATATGTTGTAGCTTTTTTCTTCGCTGCCTTTACCGACACCACCATTATTTGGACCTTGTCTGCTATTACCATAGCCGTAATGACTCTGCCCAACTTATTTGGATTGCTTTACTTGAGAAAAGACATGAAAGACACCCTAGACGAATTCTGGGTGAATTTCAAAAAAGAGTACCCAGACGAAAAAACCCCAGAGTAAAAATTTTAATTCCAAACCCTTCCAGCAGTCATGCTTGAAGGGTTTGTTTTTTAAAGCACAACCATGAGGTCTGCCTTTCTTTTATTATTTACACTTAGTCAATGTGCATACACACTTGCTCAAACCAAAGAGAGATATTACCTAGACGCTACTGACCATACAGCCAATTATTATGAAGTATTCTATGAGTCTAACACGACCATAGAACAAGTACTCGTCCTAATTCCTGGATTTGGAGAAACTCCTGAACGTGTAATACTACAAACAGACCTCCCCCTACTGACTGTAAAAAATGGCATTCTAACCATCATACCTGTTTTAGCCGATGGTGTTTTGTCACTAGGCGTAGACGAGCAAAGCCAAAAATCTCTACAAAGAATCATCGAACACGCCACATTAAAATATAATATAAAATCAACTCCACTGAGCATTGGAGGGTTTTCGATAGGTGGTAGTGCAGCGATTAAGTATGCAGAACAAGCCACCCAACAGGCAACTACACCTCAGCCAATAAAAGTCTTTGCCATCGACCCACCACTAGATTTCGAACGCTTCTACCAATCAGCAAAACGAAGAATAAGATTATCAAAAGACGGTGAAGCAAATAAAGAAGACCTATACATCACCCAACGGATAGAAGTCGCTTTTGGTGGGCCTCCTGAAACTGCTCTCACAAACTATCATCGAATCTCTCCCTACTCCTACTCAGACACTAGCCAGTCCAATATCAAACCCTTGATCCATACTGCGCTAAGGATATATACTGAACCAGATGTGCATTGGTGGATTTCAGAGCGAGGCAACGACTACAGTGGTATGAATGCATTAGATGCTTCGTGCATAATCAACGAACTCAACCGACTAGGCAACTCACAGGCAACATTGATCACCACACAAAACAAGGGATTTCGAAAGCCAGACAACCGCAAGCACCCGCATGCTTGGAGTATTGTAGACAACGAGGCATTGATTACTTGGTTGAAAAATTGACTCCTTTTAAAAAAATCGACCTTGCAGTCATTCCACAAGGTCAATCAAATTTGCTTCATTGCAATTACTTGCAAGTGTGCCGTCAAACACGAAGCTCGGATTCACTAAACCAGCTATTATCTTTTTGCAGTAACCTGATCCCAGGTAAAAGTATTTACTTCTACATATTCTTGGTCACTGATATGGTTCTCCATATCTTTTTCAACTACTATAAAACTGACTTCTTGTTGTTCATTTTCATACCCAAGCAGATAAAATTCCCAAATCTCTTGACCCAATGTAACCTTCAAGTCATAGGCAGACTGGACATTCAGACTATTGTCTGCATGTCTAATCAGGCGATCAGTATCAGCGGCTTCTAGCGGCACAGCTTTGCTCTGCCACAAGTCGCCAGCTTTATCAAAAGCCTCCACACTCACCGCTCCTCCATACTTGACATGATGCGGATGCTGAACAACAATAAATTGATCAAAGTCCTGCAACTGGGGTTCGCTTCTAAACTTACCCGTATAAAACTGCGCATCAGCAGGTGGGGCTACGGTGTAGATGAGTACAATTAAGGTGATTAAGGTTTTCATCGTGTGGTTATGCTTTGAGCGGTATCCATATTCTCAAAATGTCTTGCTGGCTACCTGATACAAATCAGCATAAATTCGTGCGTTAATTCCCATCGAATCGATGAATGGTCAGATATTTTCGATGAGAATTCAAGAGATATTAGAATAATCCAAAACAGTATTGATATATGACTTATTAAAGCTATATAATCAACTTATAATACCTTATCCACGCAAATACATATTACTCTTTAGACGACTCTATTTCTGTAATGGTTCCTTCGTAGGTGATGTTGTTTCGCTGAGAGCTCATGACCATGAGTATCGCAGTTTTATTCGCCTGAATCGTCATTTTACAACTGAGAAGTTCGCCATTTGATGACTTGGTATCAAATGAATAAAGGAGTCTGAATTTCTTTTCGTTGTATTCGATTTCTTCATTAGACAATGTGGCATCTTCGATATTGATACCAACATCTCCACCCATAGGAGCCACCTGAGCCACACCGAAGTATGGCAATTGCGCAGTAGCTTGATCACCTGTTTTTATGAACGAATTAGGGTTAGATTGGAGGTTTATTCTTCGCCCCTTTTGAGTAGTCGCCCACTCAGCTACAAATTTAAAATCCCCTTGCGCAAAAAACGTCTTCAATGCTACGAAAGCTTGGGCTTTTGCTTCCTTTTTAGCCTGTCTTTTTTCTGCCTTAGACTGCGCTTGCACGGTGCCTAATGCCACGAGTATAATGATTAATAAAACACCTATATTTTTCATGAGTATGATTTTAAATGAAAGATAAATGATTCCTCATTTGAATCAAATCTCATTCCAAAAGAGCCGCTTACTTCACATTGGTTTGATAGCTCAGCTTGGTTTTAGCATCATCAATCAAAATGGCATCCGCGATACAATCATGGATATGATCCAACCCTATTTTTTCTGACAAACCTGTCTTGAAAAACTTATCCCTCACAGGGCCTATGATACTCACCATATGAAATTCGATCTGGTGATCATGGAGGTGACGAATAATATCCTCCAACCCTTCTATACCACTCGAATCAGCATCTATCATGCTTTGCGCATCAAGCACAAATTTTTTCATGGTAGGCTTTTGCTTTACCATCATTTCAACTTTGGATTTCAACGAGCCTACATTAGCAAAAAACAAACGGGCATCAAACCGAAGTATGCCTATATGAGGATCATCCACGGCAGACTCAAATCGCTTTAGATTTCTAAAGTATGTACTATCTCCTACCCGACCTAACTCCGCCATGTGCGGTTTGGAGGTTTTGTATACCAATACCAACAAGGAAATCAAAATTCCAAACCCAATACCCCACTCTATTCCAAAAACCAACGTACCAAGAAACGAAGCCATTAGCATCACAAAATCATATCGATCAGTAATCCACAGACTCTTTGCTATCTTAAAATCAATCAAGCCTAGCACAGCTAGAAAAATAATAGCCCCGAGTACGGCATGCGGTAGGTATTGAAAAACAGGCATAAAAAACAACAGCGCTAGCACCACGATCAAGGAGGCAAAAATCGACGCCAGTCCCGTTTTGGCTCCAGCGGATTCGTTGACTGCCGACCGGCTAAAACTAGCCGTAGCAGGAAAAGTTCTAAAAAAAGACCCGATGATATTGGCCATCCCCAAACCAACCAATTCTTTGTTTGCATGAATTTCGTACTCTGCCTTGTGTTTAGACTGGAGTCGCTGTCCGATAGAATAGATCTCCACAAACCCCATCAAAGACAGCGTGAGCGCAAGTGGCAAAAATCTAGCCCATGGCAATCCCTCCAATACAGGCACAGAAAAATCCGGCAAGCCTCCAGGCAACTGCCCCACCAAGCTCACACCCATCTGCTCCATACCTAGTATATAAGACAATCCCATACCCACCACCACCACAAGCAAACTACTCGGCCACTTAGGCAGGAGTTTTTTTCCTCCAATCAAGAGAACCAAACTGCCAATAGCCATCAGCATAGTGGGCATATGTGTGAAGTGTAAATGAGTAACATAGTAAACAAACTCATCAAAAAGTCCATCTACACCCACAGGGGTAATCCCCAATAAATACTTGAATTGTTTGATAGAAATAATCACTGCTGCAGCGAATGTAAACCCAAGAATAACAGGCTTAGAAAGAAAATTGGCAATGAAGCCCAATCTCAAAAAACCCATACTAAGCTGCAATAGCCCAACAATCAAAGTCATCGCTACCGTGACCACTAGGTACTCATCCGTACCAATCGCTGCAAATGCACTCGCTCCCGCAATCAGAATCAATGAGTCCATCGCCACAGGCCCTACAGACACATGACGAGAAGTACCCATAATCGCATACACGATAGTAGGCACGATCGCCGTGTACAATCCATATATAGGCGGCAGTCCCGCTATCATGGCATAGGCCATGCCTTGTGGAATCAACATCACTCCTACAACCAACCCGGCAAACAAATCTTGCTTAAGCCAAGCCTTGGAATAGGATTTGAATACATTCAGGAGAGGAAATAGGTTATTCATTTACATCATCAGATTATTAATGGCAAATGTAATCGATTCGATTTGCACCGTGCGTAACCATTGTTACACTCACAATATTTCGATCTTATTACGATGTAATTCGATCTGTCCCTCCTGCTCTAGTTTTTTCAGTAGTCGAGAGACCACTACCCGCGAAGTATTGAGATCTTGGGCAATTTGCTGATGAGTCTTTCGAACCGAAAAATCTCCAGCACTTTGTTTACAATCCAACAGATAGTTCATCAGGCGCTCGTCCAATTTCATAAATGCCAAAGCGTCTACCGCATTGAGTATTTCTTCAAAGCGTTCATTGTACGACCCAAAAATAAACTGCCGCCATGTCGAATATTTCATCCACTCATCCATATACTGCATTGGAATCATGATTACCTCTGCATCTTCTTCTACCACAGCCTTGATTTCACTTTTTTTGTGACTCATACAGCAAGTCAGACTCATGGCACACGTGTCTCCTCCACCTAAAAAGTACAAAAAGAGCTCATTTCCTTTTTGATCTTCACGAATCACCTTAATCGTTCCAGACAGAACCAAAGGAATACTTTTGAGATAAGTCCCAAAATCAATCAAGACCTTTCCTGCCTTAAACTGCTTCAAATCAGCCTTTTGATTGATTTCATCTACTAAATCAGTTTGAAACCGCTGAGCAAAAAGCTCCAATTTTTCTTTTATATTATTTGACATCTCTAATCACTTCGTATTTCCTTTCAAATTTCCAGATAAGATTTTAATTATTAATAATATTAATCTAAATTTGCGCACTCATTTCCTATCTAAGGAAAAATGAAAGAAAACAGACAATACAGAATCGACATATACGGCCTCAAATTGGGGATTCACGAATTCGATTTTGAGTTTGATAGAAAGCTCTTTGAAAATATTGAAGACAGTGTGATTGAATCTGGCCATGGAAAATGCTCCGTGACCCTAGATAAAAAGGAAACGCTGATTTCAATGAATTTTAAAATCGAAGGGGTAATCGAATTGATTTGTGACAGAAGTCTTGAGCCATTTGACTACCCAATAGACATCGAAGAAAACTTAATCGTGAAATACGGTGAAGAATTGGACGATAGCAGAGATGACCTTTTGGTTATTTCTAATACGCAAGAGAGTATAAATGTAGAATCTAACATCTACGAATACCTCACGATAGCTGTCCCAATGAAAAGAATTCACCCTGACTTTCAAGACGAAGAAGACGACGATGAGAACGAAGTAGCGTTGGTATACACATCTGAAAATGCAGAGGCCGACGAAAAAGAAGATGATGATGCAATAGACCCTAGGTGGGCAGCACTCAAAAATATTAAGGATTTAAAGAATTAAAATAGAAGAACGATGGCACATCCTAAGCGTAAAATCTCCAAACAGAGAAGGGACAAGAGAAGAACGCATTACAAAGCAGAAGCTAAAAACTATGTAGTTTGCGCTACCACTGGTGAAGCACACTTGCCGCACAGAGCTTACTGGCACGAAGGCAAATTGTACTACAAAGGCAAAGTAGTGATTGAAAAAGAAGTATTAGCTTAATATTTCTTTTGAGCTTTTATAAAATATACAGAGTCTGCTTCTAAAGCAGACTTTCTGTGTTTATATGAGTTATGCATGCATACTATTTTGATGTGCATTTCTGGCTATCAAAAGCCAATTATTTCATTAAATTGCCAACGTTTTTTGGCTTTACGCCAATCAACAAGACCAGTTCAAAAGAATAAACATTTCAAATGACTAAAATAAGAGCAGCAATAACGGGTGTTCATGGCTATGTCCCTGATTATGTATTGACCAATCAGGAATTGGAAGGCATGGTAGAGACCAGCGATGAGTGGATCACCTCCCGAACAGGCATCAAAGAAAGAAGAATACTCAAAGGAGAGCACCAGGGCACATCAGTAATAGGTATAGAGTCTTGCAAGGCTCTACTAGAAAAGACTGGCACTGACCCCAAAGAGGTAGACCTAATCATCTGCGCTACCGTAACTCCAGACATGCCCTTCCCGGCTACTGCCAATCTCATCGCAGATGCCATCGGAGCGACAAACTCATTCAGCTACGACATGTCTGCGGCTTGCTCTGGGTTCTTATACGCACTCACTACTGGCTCTCAGTTTATTGAAACAGGCAAATACAAAAAAGTATTGGTCATAGGTGCCGACAAAATGTCGTCTATCATCAACTACAAGGATAGAACAACCTGTATCATCTTTGGTGATGGTGGTGGAGCAGTACTGCTAGAGCCTACTACAGAAGAATTTGGCGTAATGGACTCCATCCTAAAAGCCGATGGATCAGGCGCCCAATACCTGCAAATGCCAGGTGGAGGTAGCCGCATGCCAGCTACTGTAGAAACCGTGCAGGCCGACAAACACTACGCCATGCAAGAAGGTTCGGCCGTTTTCAAATTTGCCGTAACCAATATGGCAGATGTAGCAGCCGAAATCATGGAAAAAAACAACCTCACTGGCGACGATATCACATGGCTCGTGCCGCACCAAGCCAATAAAAGAATTATAGATGCTACTGCCCGTAGAATGGAAGTAGATGAAAACAAAGTAATGCTGAATATTGAAAAATATGGCAATACAACTAGTGGCACACTACCGCTTTGCCTCTGGGACTACGAAAAACAATTGAAAAAAGGTGACAACTTGATCCTTGCTGCTTTTGGCGGCGGATTCACCTGGGGCTCCATCTATTTAAAATGGGCCTACGATTCTAAATAAGACAACGTTAAAAAAATAAACAAATGGCTTCAACCGCTGACTTTAAAAATGGGATGTGTATCGAGTACAATCATGGATTGTACTTCATCATCGAATTTCAGCACGTAAAACCAGGCAAAGGACCTGCTTTCGTAAGAACCAAATTGAAAAATGTTAAAACGGGAAAAGTAATAGACAACACTTTCACGTCAGGACATAAAGTAACTACTGCTCGAATTGAAAGACGAAACTTTCAGTTTCTCTACAAAGACGACATGGGGTACAACTTCATGGACAATGATACTTACGAGCAAATCAACATGGAAGAGGAGCTCATTGACGCACCTCAATTCCTAAAAGATGGCGAGCAAGTGGAGGTTATTTTCCACGCTGAGCAAGAGATGATTCTAGGCTGCGAATTGCCCAACCATGTCACCATGGAAATCACTTACACTGAGCCTGGGCTCAAAGGAGACACCGCTACCAACGCTTCAAAACCTGCCACCACAGAAACTGGCGCCACTATACAGGTACCTCTTTTTGTAAACCAGGGAGACGTGGTAAAAGTAGAAAGTAAAACAGGAAACTATGTAGAAAGAGTAAAGAAGTAATTCTTACTCTTTTTTTATGGAGAACGTGTAATTTTTATATCAAACGTTTCTCTTTAATTTTGACCATTAAAACATTTTATGAGATCATTTATTCTCATAAACATCACTAACTAATTGATTTGATTTGGAGTTTGTAATGCAAGCGTCAAATCAGTTTAACAACGAATAAATACTTAGCAGATGAAGGTAAAAGAAATCAGAGATTTGATAGACTTCTTGTCAAGTTCAGGACTAGAAGAAGTTAATATAGAAACCGACGAGTTTAAGATCAAAATCAAACGAAGCAACGAAGCACAAGTAGTAGAGCGAGTAGTCGCTTCTGCACCAGCACCAGTTGCAGCTCCTGTAGCAGCCGCACCTGCTCCAGTCGCAGCGCCTGCCCCAGCAGCGCCTTCGGCACCAGTCGCAGATGCCGCTCCAGCAGGAAATTATATAGAGATCAAATCACCAATGATCGGTACATTCTACAGATCAGCTAACCCAGAGTCTCCAGCATTTGTCAATGTAGGCGACAAAGTTTCAGCTGGCGGAACCGTGTGTATCATAGAAGCCATGAAACTCTTCAACGAAATCGAATCTGAAGTATCAGGCACCATCGTAAAAGTATTGGTGGATGATTCTCAGCCAGTAGAATACGATCAGCCATTGTTCTTGGTTGACCCGTCTTAATTGAGTTTTAGAAATTAAAGACTAACACGTGTTTAAAAAAATATTAATAGCCAATAGAGGTGAGATTGCCCTTCGGGTAATCCGTACTTGTCGAGAGATGGGCATCAGTACTGTGGCCGTATACTCCACCGCAGACAAAGAAAGTTTGCATGTGAAATTTGCCGATGAGGCCGTTTGCATTGGCCCTGCCCCGAGCAAGGACTCTTATCTCAACATGAAAGCCATTATCTCGGCTGCTGAGATCACCAATGCAGATGCCATTCATCCAGGGTTCGGATTTCTGTCAGAAAATGCCGAGTTCTCTCAAATCTGTGAAGAGTACAACATCAAGTTTATCGGTGCCAGCGCAGAAATGATTAACCAAATGGGAGACAAGGCTAGCGCCAAGGACACCATGAAAAAAGCTGGTGTACCTACCATCCCTGGTTCTGAAGGACTCTTGTCATCTGTAGAAGAAGGCAAGAAAATAGCGAAAAAAATAAAGTACCCCGTAATCCTAAAGGCAACTGCCGGCGGTGGTGGACGAGGTATGAGAATCGTAAAAGAAGAGAGTGGGTTCCAAAAAGCATGGGATGATGCTCGTCAGGAATCTAAAGCTGCTTTCGGAAACGATGGCATGTATTTGGAGAAATACATCGAAGATCCACGTCATGTGGAAATTCAGATTGTAGGCGACAGCACAGGCAAAGCCTGTCATTTGTCCGAAAGAGACTGCTCTATCCAAAGAAGACATCAAAAACTGACAGAAGAAACACCATGTCCTGCAACGGTCATGAACGATAAACTTCGTAAGAAAATGGGAGAAGCTGCCATCAAAGGTGCCGAAGCCATCAAATACGAAGGTGCAGGTACAGTAGAGTTTTTGCTAGACAAGCACGGCGACTTCTATTTCATGGAAATGAATACTCGTATCCAAGTAGAACACCCGATCACGGAAGAGGTCACTGATTTTGATTTGATCAAAGAGCAAATCAAAGTAGCAGCTGGCATCAAGATTTCTGGCAAGAACTACTTCCCTCAGTTGCACGCCATAGAATGTAGAATCAATGCAGAAGATCCTTCGAAGGATTTCCGTCCTTCTCCAGGCAAAATCACGCATCTACATATGCCAGGTGGCCATGGTGTACGAGTGGATAGTCATGTATATGCTGGCTACACCATTCCTCCAAACTATGATTCGATGATCGCCAAACTAATCGTGTCGGCTCAGACTAGAGAAGAGGCTTTGGTGAGAATGAAAAGAGCACTGAGCGAATTTGTAATCGAAGGGATAAAAACTACAATCCCTTTTCATATCAAATTAATGGACGATGAAATATTCAAATCAGGTCAATTCACCACTTCCTTTATGGAAACTTTCGACTTGAGTGATTTGTAATTATTTAATTCGAAATACAATATTTACTTTAGTAACCACGCTATTCCAAATGGCGTGGTTATTTTTTTGACATGAAAAACCTCATTCCCTTTATTCTGATACTCCTCTGTGTATTTGACAATCAAAAGGCTTTCGCTCAAGATTCACTCAAACAAAAAACAAAGGAAATACATTTAGGCATTGGACCCGCCTCCTACAGCGGAGACTTAGGGAAAGCCTATGCAGGAAGTTCCTTACTATTCACCGCTGGGCTCAAATTCAACAATAACAAAAAGCTAAATGGAAATGTAAAAATCTCAATTGGCTCGGTGACCGGACAAGAACTAGACTATGCCACAACAGACGACTCTGGCGTACCTGCCACCCCAAACACTTTCTTCAAAAGCACTTTTATTGGGCTCAATTATGAAGCGCAATTCAACTTTATCAATAAAGAAAAAATCAAAGTTTACCTTTCTCAGGGTATAGGGCTTTTCAGATTTGACCCTAGAAATGAGGAAGACAACAGACTCTCTGACCTCCCAGATACGCGACCGGTCGGGGAAAGCTATCGCAACATAGTGATACAACTACCGACTCAACTCGGTGCTAAATACTACCTCCCCAATGATTTTGCTCTAGGTATTCAGGTCGGATTCATCAATCCTATTACTGATCACTTAGACAACCTAGCCATATGGGGCAATAAGAATGGCAATGACAATATTTTGTCTTTCCAATTTCAAATCCATGCTCCTCTATCTCCTAGATAAGTATATTTGCGGCCATGATTCATCGGATATTTAAAATATGTGTATTCGTCCTAGCTGCTGTTTTCATGAGCAGCTTTGCTCACGGACAAACCAATTTTGGCATATATGTAGGCTCTGTAACCAATAAATTTGAAGGAGACGATGTGTCTAAACTAACTGATCTTAGATTTAGCATCAAAAGCACGATAACCACTGGTGTCGTTATAGACATCCCTGTGGCATCCGACGTATATATCACAATCATACCAGGGTACAAAACCATTGCTGGAACAACCTACAAATCCAACCCCCTCTATGAAGTGCAGGTCAATTTAGGCCTATCCCCCACTGCCCCGAGATACAAAGATATTTCCGATATCAAACTGCAATATATCGCACTCCCTGTACTACTCAAGGTCATTTCTAACAATGAAAGGTGGCAATTCATGGCAGGTATAGAATCTGCTTGGAGCTTTAGCTCCAAGCTCACCGATTTAGAAATCGATAGCAAAATAGAAATCGGTCAACACATCCGAGACATCAATGTATCTGCCATTTTTGGATTTGGCTACAGGTTCAATCTATTAAAACAAAAATTTGCTTTCGACCTCATGTACACCCAAGGACTACTCAATGTATCTAGCGGCTATCAGCTAGATGTGGCTAGTGTACCCAGAGTAAAGACCACCACTGGTGAAAGTAGACTAACCTGGTATCTCCCTCTCAAATCAGCCAAAAAACAATGAAAAGCACATTCACTCTCCTATTCGTCTGTGTATTTACTACTATTGGCTACGCTCAAGCGCAAACCGAGCAAACGACCAAGGCACCAAGCCTGAATAGTCACAAATACGTCAATTTCGAATCCATGAAGTCTCCCTTCATCACAACCAACTTTTTCTTAGAATTAGGAATGGGAGAATCAGGCCTTTTTACAACACAAGGAGTGCCTGTAGGAGACACTACACGATTAAACTTGAGTGGAGAAATACTATTCGTAGAACTCAAGGGTGGCTATCAGCAACGCGTCAAAGACTGGATTTCATTTTTTGTGAATATCGACTACGCTGCCCGCCTGGGCAATAGTGTAGAAAGCTTATATGTAAGTGGAGTAAACACCATTCTTACAGTAGAACCTGGCATTGTTTTTAAAGCCTTGAAAACAGAAAAAACAGCTCTATCTGGCTATGTAAAACTGACCAATACCCAGTCTAGCATTGTAGACATCCAAGAGTATCTAAACGACCTAATTGTAGGAAAAAAATATGCCAGTATCACCAAAGACGTACCTGCTCTCAATGGAGGTGGCGGCATCGTTCTTTTACATGCCTTCAGTCCCAGTTTCGGTTTCAATTTTGATGGGCAATTAGTCTATGGTGAAACCCTAAAAAGAGACAACCCAAAATTTCAATACTACATTGGTTCTAATATTTCATTCAACCTTGATCACTTACTCAAAATACCTGTAAGCCTGATCGTAGGTGGCTATGCCAACACTCTCACTAATGCATTTTCTACGCAAGGCAGCCTCACCTCCACCTTTAGCATAAAAGTGGCTTACACGGGCTCTGATAACTTTACCATAGGAATAGAGACCTACCGAGGGCAAACCCCAATAGAAGACACCAACCAACGTGTTCAATTGAACGGATTTAGTTTTGTGTCTCGGTTTTATTTCTAATAAAAAAACAAAAAAGCAGCTCATATTGCTATGAGCTGCTTTGCTTTAGATCTTTCTATTTCGGGCTTATCGCCCCATGCTCTGCATGTTGATTTCTTTCTCTTTGTATCCAGCAGGTACTTTAAACTGATCTGCCGCAATTGATTTTTTCTCCAAAACCTCTACCAGATTTTCATTTTCAGGCGAGCCACCTTCGTATGAAATAGTTTTCACTGGAATACCATCTTTCAAAACTGGGCTACTATCGTCAAAATTAAGCTGAGCCATAGACCCACCTGTAGGCAATAAAGCAACTACCTCTTGTAAGTTTTCTTTGAAGTAGCTCATCATTTTCTTCATCACAGCAAAGTCGTCTGACTTCACCCCGAGTCCATCAAATGAAGCAATATTCATTTGAAGTGCTTTTTGTTCGCCATTCATACCGTCATACCCCACCGTTTTCCAAGTGCCTATTTTATCATTTTTACCATTCGCTTTGTAGCTCAACAAATCACCAGTCTGCGGATTCAGTATTTTATCAAACTTTTCCTTTTGTTCTGCTGGTATATTAGCGGCAAACTGCTTCATCATTTTAGCCATCATTTTGATCTGCTCTTGTAGCTGTTGCAATGTAGCTTTATCAAATTGATAATATTCCTTCTTATTATTATCGACAAAAGTGAATACCTCTGTTGTGCTATTAAATATAATAGAGCTATTATCTGCTCCTGAGTTTTTTACTAACATCTTATCAGCCGTGAGATAAATCTCCGAGGTCGCTACCTTTCCATTGTCGAGTGTTTTTGTTTTCGACAAAATAAATATACCGTCCTCTGCCCATACAGTCAGGGTCAAACACAGCATTAGTCCAATTAGGGATAGTTTTTTTAATGCAATCATTTTAAATAATTTTTTAGTCATTATAGTTCACAGGTTCAAACGAAGTAAAGGCCTTATCTGGCACATCACTCAGTATTTTTATTTCCGTTAGTTGTCTCGCACCTCCACGCCCACCAGACAACAGGATGTTTCCATATTTTTGGTAATCCTCCCAAGGGGTAATAAAATCTGGATTGGGGTGACTCGATTTTCTGAAAAATGCCCATTGAGTTATCAAATTACTTTCCTCATCTACCCAAATATGGTAGATATTGTCTGGTGTATCTCCCACATTATCGAAGGCCATCTGTAATACATACGACTCTTGACCAAGCGCTGTGGTGTCATTGCCAATGTAGTATAATGCCACGCCAGAGTCTTTCAACTTATAAGGCATCACCAGCCAGTAAGAATCATTGATCCAAATGCTCTTGGCCTTCTTCAAATAGCCTGCCAAAGAATCCGGGGCTGAGATTTCCTCCCCTTCTATTTGGGCTTTGCCATTCATACTATTGATATTGACCAACAAAATTTGATTTTTGTCTGGAATCTCAATTCTTACATCGCCAGTAAACTTATCCCACAATAGTGATCGCTTACCAAAGAAGTTCCAAGAAAGATATCTGGTTTCGTCCCAAGCTTTTCGTCCACCCATCGCAGTCATTACTTTATCAGCAATGATGATGGCCTCTGGATCAGAAGCTTCAAAATTGAAACCATCAGCAGGATGATTGATATCCTCAGACACTTCCATTTCCATAGCTACTAGCTCAGTTTTTTTAGCACCACAAGATGCTAAAACACCACATAAAAGAACGTATATTATATTTTTCATAAATAAATCAACCATTATACATGTCTGTTTTTTTGAAAACCATCCAAAGGCTCATTTTTACTATTTCTCCCATATTCTTACATTTCAAAAACTTAGGCTCATGATAAAAATCGGCTAAATCTGCCTTCAATGAGGCCACATGTCTAGGAAAAGAAATTGTATCATCTATCATCGCATTCAATAGATCTGCTACTCGATACCTAGCTACTCTCAGGCGATTAGCTATAAGCGACCTTTCCTCCTTCTGATACTGTCTCACGGACTCTGGCGTCATATACTTTAAACCCATATTGATCAGTGCATTGTTTTGCTTAAAATACTGAGGTAGATAAATATTTTTTCTCCCCTCATACGATTGTTGATCAAAATCTATGGCTTTGAGTCTATAGGAAATTTGCTCAAAATCAGGGATAATATTCACAACAAAGTTACTCGAATGCATATCCCCGAGGAGTCTCACAAAACACCGTTCGTTGAATTTGACGAACTCTTTGGCCAATCGAGTTTCGTTCAGATTTTTATCCTTGAGGTGAAATTTAATAAATTGATCGCCAGGGATTCCTGCAATGTGTTCTTCTATCAAAGTGTTTTTATGCACCACGTAGTTTATCCTATTTGGCGAAAGCAAATGCTCCAACTCTAAGCCGTAAATTCTAGAAGCATCTGCATTTTTGATATAGAAATAATCAAAGTTGTCATTGATCCGATTGACGATCCTGACTCTAAAAGGCTTGGTATTACCATATTGGCAAATATCTACTCGATCTACCATCAAGTGATCCATCACACTGATATCTCCGTCTGCTTTAATTTCTGAATAGATCTGTTTCAGGTCGTGATGTATGGTATTCATATCTGACTGTGCATAAAACACGGTCTCCCAAAGCGTATCAACGCCTTCGTTATCATACAGCGGAATAGAATTGTCATAGCGCAAGAGCGACTCATACTCCACAGGTACAGCAATAGTCCGCTTATACTTTTTCAAGTATGTTTTTAGCTTTTGGCTAATCGTAAAAGGAATTTTCTTTTTGCTAATGATGGCCATGACAGGGTATTCTCACCACTAATATAATTAGGTGACAGGCTTCCTGTACGGAATAAGCAGGAAATTATTCTATCGGGGAAAAGAGAGCATAAACTCCGTACCTTCATTCACTACAGAATGTACCGAGATGTTGCCATTATGCTTTCGCATAATTTGTTTGGATAGACTCAAGCCTATCCCTGATCCTGTTTTTTTAGTTGTGAAAAAAGGAATAAAAACCTTCTTAAGAGCCTCTTCATCTATACCTGTTCCATTGTCGGCAATTTTGACTACTACTCGGTCATCGCTGGCTATAGCTGCGCAGATCGTTATTTCCTTAAGTTTGTTCATCTCTTCGTTTTCGCCCATGGCTTGAATGGCATTTTTAAGCAGATTGATCAATACTTGCTCTACCTGTTCTTTATCCACCCTGATAATCAATTGTTCTGGCTCCACATTCAAATTGATCTTGATGTCATTTTGTTCGATATCAAACCGCAGCAAACTCAATATCGGCCTGATCAAATCACAAATCAAAACATCTTCCAACTGGGGTATAGGAATCCGAGTCAAGTTTCTGAAATCACTTACAAATTTGATGAGTCCTTCACTCCGCTTGTGTATGGTATGCAGCGCCATGTGAAAATCCGCCAAATCCTCTTTGGAGATATTCTCCACCTTAAAATCTTCACGATTGATCTGTGACTCCAGCTCCGACTCTATGGTTGCCGCGAGCGACGAAATAGGTGTGACCGAATTCATGATTTCGTGTGTCAATACACGAATCAAATTTTGCCAGGCATCCATCTCTTTCTCTTCTAGTTCGCTCTTGATGTTTTGTATCGAAATCAGCTTAAACTCTTCATCTCTCCGCATCAACTCAATAGCATAAATAGCCAACTGAATCTCCTCTCCTTTTTTCTCTATTTTCAGCAAATCACGTCCGCCCGTTTTCAGTTCTAACAAACTATTCACCAATTCATGACTCACGTTTTTGAGCTGCTTCACATTTTTGATCAAATCTATCCCTAGCAACGACTTGGCCGTAGCGTTGATGATCTGAATTTCACCTGTTTTATCAAATGTAATAATGCCAATACCTACATGCTGCACAATCGTACGCAAGTACTGATGCTGCGCCTCTTTCTCTGCCCTTATTTCACGAAATTTTTTGATCACCTGATTAAATTGCAGATAGAGGTCGTCCATCGACGTTCCTGTTTTTTTAGTCGTATAGGTGTGGGTGAAGTCATCATATTTGATAGAATCCAGAAACCCAGCCAACTCACGATTGGTCTTATCCAGATACTTGATCAGCACATAGATCTCGTACGCCAATAGCCCACTTACCAATACTTTGGTCAACGTATACGAACCTGAATAAAACAAATCGACCAATATGATACAGGTACAAAAAATCAAGAGTACCCGTACAATCAGGTTAACTTTGAAGTTGCTACTATAAGCCATGCTTTTCTAATCGGCGATAAAGTGAAGCACGAGTAAGTCCCAATTCTTTGGCTGCTTTTGATATGTTTCCTTCGTGTCTATCTATGGCTTTTTTGATCACATTCTTTTCGACTTCATCCAGATTAAAAATATCTGTCTGATCCGCCGATTGTCCTTCTGGTTTGTAATTCAAAAAGAAGAAATCATCTGGCGTCAGCGAAGTCTCATCGCTCATAATGACTGCTCGTTCTATAGCATGCTGCAGCTCACGAATATTGCCTGGCCAGTGGTATTTTTGAAGCTTTTTCAAAGCTGCTGCACCTATTTTCTTTCCACTCTTTCTGTATTTCGAACTATACGTTTTTACGAAATGTTCTGCCAGCAAAGGAATATCTTCCAACCGCTCTCGCAAAGCTGGAAGGCGAATTTCCACGGTATTGATTCGATACAATAAATCCTGTCTAAAGGCATTGTCCTCCACCATATCATAGATCGGCATGTTGGTAGCACAAATCAGTCTGATGTCTATATTAGCCGCCTTATTGGCACCTATCTTAGTCACCTGACGATTCTGAATGACGGTAAGTAGCTTCGACTGCAAGGGCATGCTTAGGTTTCCAATTTCATCAAGAAACAAGGTGCCTTTATTGGCTACTTCGAATCGGCCAGTACGATCTTCTTTTGCATCAGTAAAAGCCCCCCTCTTATGCCCAAACAACTCGCTTTCGAAAAGCGTCTCTGTAATCGCCCCCATATCCACGCCTACAAATACGTTGTCTCTTCGCAAGGATTGCATATGAATTGCACGTGAGATCAACTCCTTCCCTGTTCCATTTTCTCCAAGTATCAATACATTCGCATCGGTTTGTGCTACTTTTTCTATTACTTTAAAAACATCTTTGATGGCTTTGCTTTCGCCAATTATTTCTTTGAAAGGTTGGTTAATTTCTTCTTCGAGTTGCTTTTTAGCAGATTTAAGCTGATCGACTTCCTTGTACGATTTTTTCAGCTTCACTGCAGTGTTTAGCGTAGCCAAGAGTTTTTCATTTTGCCAAGGTTTCAACACAAAGTCGGTAGCTCCTTCTTTCAATGCTCGCACGGCCATTTCCACGTCACCAAATGCGGTAATGAGAATTACAACGGCTTTCGGGTCTCTCTCCAATATTTGCTCCAACCAGTAGAACCCCTCTTTACCACTCGTAATGTCCTTACTGAAATTCATATCCAACAAAATCACATCGTAGGTATCGTTATTCATCAAGAAAGGAATCTTCTTGGGATTCTTTTCGATAATAACATTTTTGGCATGTTTTTTCAGCAGCATCTTAGCTGCAAACAGCACATCCTCATCGTCGTCTATGATTAGTATATTTCCTAGTTCTTTGTCCACGGTTTTTATCTTTTATGAATTTCCCTTATTCAGAATATGTGCCAAACACACAAAAGTCTCTTGGCGCTATTTAAAACACATATTAGCAGCCATTCATTTTTAAAAACCGCTCCATAATGAACAAAAGACTGTATCAATATCGGACACAATATAATCAAAAAAATAGACTGAAAAAGCAAGTAATGAATACTCAGGGAGGCGCTAAAAGGATTAAAGATTGATCTTTTTGGTCAGGTTCTCTTTTCCTGATTTGACTTTGATCACAAAAATCTTAGACTTAATTTCATCAAACTGATATTCCAACTCTGAGTTTTTGGATTGTTTTACACTCTCTTTGAGAATCAGATTCCCAATGACATCGTAGATTTTAATATCCAAATAGTCTGAGGGTTGGTTGATAAATTTCACTTTAAAAGAATGATCATCCACCACAGACAGCTCGTAATCTAGTGGCTTGACCACCAACTTGTTATTATAATTCAGAGTGTTTTCTTCTGGGCGGGAAAATGTCAATGCTGACTTCTCTTCGGTAGGAATAACAGCTTCCTGTGCCACAAGCATAGAATAGCTAATTATAACTAAGGCGCTAAAGAGAAGTAAAGGTTTTTTCATCGGCTCATTTTAGAAAGATTAAGCCAAAACCTTGCCAAGCAAGGAAGTGACTTAATCTTTTAATGATATAACTTAAATGCCAGTTGCCCAAGCACTTTAAGCTTCTACCACTTCTTCAAATTCTTCTACTGGAATACAGCTGCAAAACAAGTTTCTATCGCCATAAGCATTGTCTACTCTACCTACAGATGGCCAAAATTTATTGGCTCTCAAATAGTCTAAAGGATAAACGGCCTCTGATCTAGAGTAACCATGATTCCAGTCATCCACCAATACAGAATCTGCTGTATGTGGCGCATTTTTCAATACGTTATCTACTGGATCCATGTTGCCACTAGCTACCGCTTCCACTTCTTCTCGGATTTGCAACAACGCATCACAGAATCGGTCCAGCTCTTCCTTTGTTTCACTTTCCGTAGGCTCGATCATAAGTGTACCTGCTACAGGAAATGACACAGTAGGCGCATGGAATCCATAATCCATCAATCGTTTAGCAATATCTTCTACCTCTATACCAAACGCCTTGAATGCACGACAATCCACAATCATCTCGTGAGCACAACGTCCATTTATTCCTGTATATAATATGGGAAACTTAGTTTCTAGTCTAGTTTTGATATAATTGGCATTTAGGATTGCCATTTTAGTGGCGTTGAGCAAACCATCTGCACCCATCATGGCGATATAACCATATGAGATCGGCAACACCCCTGCGCTGCCAAAAGGAGCTGCAGAGATGGCTGTAATAGCCTTACCATTATTTATATCCACCAACGGGCTTCCAGGCAAATACGGAGCTAAGTGCTTTGCCACACCAATTGGCCCAATACCTGGCCCTCCACCTCCATGAGGAATAGCAAATGTCTTATGCAAATTAAGATGACAAACATCTGCTCCTATATGCCCAGGGCTAGTTAGTCCCACCTGTGCATTCATGTTAGCCCCATCCATATACACTTGTCCGCCATGTTCGTGTATGATTTCACATATTTCGATCACACTCTCCTCAAATACACCATGCGTAGATGGGTAAGTAATCATTAGTGAAGACAAGGTATCTTTATATTGTTCTGCTTTGGCTTTTAAGTCCGCTACGTCGATGTTTCCTTTTTCATCGCATTTCACTATCACCACCTTGTTGCCAGCCATTACTGCACTGGCAGGGTTAGTACCATGAGCCGACGAAGGGATCAAAGTTACATCTCTGTGACCTTCACCTTTGTCTTCCAAATAGGCTTTGATCACCAACAATCCTGCATACTCTCCTTGCGCACCTGAGTTGGGTTGCAAAGAAGTAGTATAGAATCCTGTGATTTCTGACAACCACTCAGTAAGATTAGATATCATCACTCTATATCCATCCGTTTGATCTACAGGCGCAAAAGGGTGCATTTGTGCAAATTCAGGCCAAGTGATTGGAATCATTTCCGAAGTTGCATTCAGCTTCATAGTACATGATCCCAATGAAATCATCGAATGTGCCAGCGACAAATCTTTGTTTTCTAACCTCTTTAAGTATCTGAGCATTTCATGCTCAGACTGATACTTTTGGTATACTGGGTGTTCTAGGAATTTTGAAGTACGATCAAAATCTCCATTGAATGTGATTTTCACCTGGTTAGCCGCTTCGATCACAGCCGAACGATCAATGGTCTTTGCTCCAATTTTACTAAAAATAGCTACCACTTCTTCCAATTCGGTCACCGTATGTGTTTCGTCGAAAGCAATGCCTATAGCGTCTTCTGCGTAATAATTGAAATTTATTCCTTTTGCTTCCGATTCTTCTCTTATTTGCTGCTTGAGCGCATCGTCAGCTTTTATTTTTAAAGTATCAAAATACACTTCATTTTCCTGCACAAAGCCTATTTCGGTTAGATACTTACTAGCCAATTGCGCCAATCCATGAATTCTAGATGCAATTCTTTTCAAACCTTTAGGGCCATGATAGACGGCATAAGCACCAGCAATCACACCCAGCAACACCTGCGCTGTACAAATATTAGATGTCGCTTTTTCTCTTCTGATATGCTGTTCACGAGTTTGCAACGCCATACGATAAGCTTTGTTGCCATGGCTATCTTGTGACACACCAATAATTCTACCTGGTATTTGCCTTTTAAATTCGTCTTTGGTAGCGAAGAATCCTGCATGTGGCCCACCAAAACCCATCGGAACACCAAAACGCTGGGTAGTACCCACGACTACGTCCGCACCCATTTCTCCAGGAGGAGTCAACAGCACCATACTCATCAGATCCGTAGCTACTGTAATAAATACTTGATTGTCCTGTGCTGTAGCAAACAATGTCCGGTAATCCTCTACACTACCTTCAGCATTCGGATACTGCACCATCAGTCCATAGTATTCTGAAGATGAGATATCTACTTCCTCATATTTACCAATTTCCAACTCAATACCTAATGGCAGTGCTCTGGTTTTCAACACATCAAGTGTTTGGGGAAAAATACGTTCATCTACAAAATACTTTACAGATGTTTTCTTCTCTTTTTTTCTTAACGCAAACAGCATGGTCATGGCTTCTGCTGCTGCAGTTGCTTCGTCGAGCAACGACGCATTGGCGATCTCCATACCCGTCAGATCCGAAACCATCGTTTGAAAGTTCACGAGTGCTTCTAATCGTCCTTGTGCTATTTCGGCTTGATAGGGAGTATAAGCAGTATACCACCCTGGATTTTCCAATATATTTCTTTGAATTACTGCTGGTGTTACACAGTTGTAATACCCTAACCCTATAAATGATTTGAAAACTTTGTTCTTTGACGCAATCTCCTTGATGGATCTTACATAACTAAACTCATCCAATGCTTCTGGAATATTGAGCGCTTCTCTCTTTCTGATATTTTCAGGTACTGTTTGATCGATCAATTCATCTACAGTATCAACACCAACGGTGTCCAACATCTGTGAAATATCATCATTGGATGGCCCATTGTGTCTATGCTGAAAATGGGTGCGTTCGTTAAGATTTGCTATCATTTTGGATTCGGGGTTTACAGCTTTTCAAACAAATAATTTTCCCTTTGAAAATTTGCGCAAAGCTAATCTGAATTCACCAAAAAAATACGAACGTATTGCCTTAAAATGATACTTTATTGATAGAGAAATGTATTGTGAGGAAGCTGAAATTGAAGGGAGAGGAATCGATACTTGTGGGATTAGGTACCTTTGTACCTATTCCCCACAAGATCTTTTCAACCAGCTATGGAAAGAAAGACTTTATAATCCATCTTTCTGTAGCAATTATAACTGCTTTCTTTTTTCTGGTAAATTATATTCTATGAATCAAAATATTTTTTCGACGAATCTCTCAATTTCATAGACGAATGAAAAAAACAACTTATCTCCTCTTTTTTGTAACCTTGATATTCTTTCCTTTTTTATCATGAAAAGCGCCTTTGTAATCTGGATCTAGTTTCTTTTTACGATAATCTATTTCCCTTAATTGTTCTTGTTGCTCAATAAATGGCGTCTTTTCTACTTCTACTTCTACAGGGATGGATAGCTCTTTAATTTTTTTATCAATTAACTTCTCTATCTGCTTGATATGATAAGCCTCCGCTTGATTGGCAAATGTGATCGCTATACCTGTTTGCTCAGCCCGTCCCGTGCGACCTATCCGATGTACATAATCCTCATAAATCAGAGGCACATCAAAATTAATCACATGAGACACCATACTTACATCCAAACCACGTGCAGCCACATCTGTAGCTACCAACACTTTTATTTCGCCATTTTTAAAGGCATCGATGGAATTGAGCCTGGTATTCTGCGCCTTATTCCCATGGATTACTTTCACAGATTTAGTCACTTTGCGCTCGATATACTTGTAAATATTGTCCGCATTCGCCTTCGTCTTTACAAAAATGATGATTCTACTCATTTCCTCTTGCTCCAAGAGATAACCAAGCATGTTGATCTTCGTCTTAAAATTAGGCACAAAATACAAGGACTGTGCAATCGTATCTACGGTAGAGGACTGCGGAGTCACTTCGACCTTTTCGGGAAACTCTAAAAACTCAGCAGAAAGATTTTCTACAATAGCAGACATCGTTGCCGAAAACAAGAGATTCTGGCGTTTGACAGGGATAACCTCAAGTAACTGACGAATCTGTGGCATAAACCCCATGTCCATCATTTTATCTGCTTCATCAATCACCAGTGTTTTAATTTGCTTAGTACCAAAAGCCCCCTTACGATACAAATCCATCAGTCTACCTGGCGTCGCCACCAGTATATCTACACCCTCCTTCAGTTTTTCTTCTTGGACTTTCATACCCGTACCTCCGTATACTGCAGTATATCTCAAATCTACATAAGTCGTGTATTTCTTAATATTCTCATTGATCTGAATAGCCAACTCTCTAGTAGGTGCCAATATCAGCGCTCGTGGATCGTTACCTTGTGCATATTTCAGTTTCATTAGCAAGGGCAATACAAAAGCGGCCGTCTTACCCGTACCAGTCTGGGCTATGCCCATCACATCGTGGCCTGCCAGCACGAGTGGAATAGCCTTCTGCTGTATAGGAGTAGGTGAGAGATAGCCAGCGTCAGTAATTGCACTGAGCACCTGTTTATTAAACTTAAAATCTGAGAAATTTTTGATGTTATTCGCCATGGATAGCAATTAGATGCCGGAGCCAATTAATTTTGTATTGCAATTTATCAAGTTTCAAGCGAATCCTTGCGACAATTGCACAAATCAGATTTTTACTTAATCAAATCCTACGATGGCCAAGTACACACTCATCAAAAACGCCAAAATTGTAAACGAAGGCACCATGCTCGCGCATGACGTACTAATCAAAGATCAACGCATTGAAAAAATAGGCTATGACCTCTCTCACAGTACGGCAGAAATAGTAGATGCTAACGGCAAGTTTTTGCTTCCAGGCCTCATAGATGACCAAGTACACTTCAGAGAACCAGGCCTAACACATAAGGCAGACATTTTCACAGAAAGCAGAGCTGCAGTAGCTGGAGGTATCACTTCATTCATGGAAATGCCCAATACTGTACCTAATACGCTAACCCAAGAATTGCTTCAAGACAAATACGATATCGCTGCTCAATCTTCGTTAGCCAACTATTCATTTTTCATGGGGGCATCCAACGACAATATTGATGAAGTAATGAAAACCAATCGCCAAAATGTCTGCGGCATCAAAGTGTTTATGGGATCATCTACAGGCAATATGCTGGTAGACGACGAGAAAACACTAACTGAATTATTTTCTAGAGCAGAAATGATTATAGCTGCACATTGTGAAGACGAAGGAACCATCCGAAGAAACACCACACTATTCAAAGAACGCTACGAAGGCAAGATTCCATTCACAGCTCACCCGTTGATTCGAAGTGAAGAAGCTTGCTACCTATCGTCTTCGAAAGCCGTAGCCTTGGCCAAAGCCAACAACACCAAATTTCACGTCTTGCACATCTCTACAGGAAAAGAAACGGAGCTATTCGACAATGCTATCCCCCTCAAAGACAAACTGGTAACTTCCGAAGCCTGCATCCATCACATGTGGTTTTCAGACGAAGACTACCTCACCAAAGGCGGCCTGATCAAATGGAACCCTGCGGTAAAAACTGCTTTCGATAGAGACACCATCTTTCAGGCCATGTTGGACGACAAAATAGATGTGATTGCTACCGATCATGCACCACACACTGCCCAAGAAAAAAATAACGACTACTTGAACTGCCCATCGGGAGGGCCGCTGGTACAGCATGCCCTACCTGCTATGCTTGAGCACTACCTCAATGGAAAAATTTCAATCGAACGCGTAGTGGAAAAAATGTGTCACAACCCTGCCATTTTATTCGAAGTCAAAGACAGAGGTTATATTAGAGAAGGCTATTATGCAGACTTGGTACTAGTAGACACGGCAGATCTCTGGCGAGTAGAGAAAAACAATGTGCTTTCTAAATGTGGGTGGAGCCCATTCGAAGGTCAATCATTCCGAAGTAAAATCACTCATACTTTTGTGTCTGGACATATGGCTTATGCCAATGGTACATTCAATGAAGGTGCGAATGGAGATCGATTAACTTTTAATAGAAAATAAATTCAAGATTAGATTTGGAAATTTATAATACAAATTTCTACATTTGCACTCCTTTTTAAGGGGTCGACCATCAGGGTTGATTAAAATGGTGATTGTAGTTCAGTTGGTTAGAACGCCTGGTTGTGGTCCAGGAGGTCGCCGGTTCGAGTCCGGTCTTTCACCCAAAAAGCCTTACAGTAATGTGAGGCTTTTTTTGTGCCTTCGATTATCAAAAACCAACTTAAAAAGCCCTACTCTTTTCGAAGGTTATATTTCAACCCTTCAAACTTTTCGAGTCAAACCCAAAAGGCAATAAATCCCCTACTGTGGTCTTTAATATTTCATTGCTAGGACAGACAAATAGCAATTGAATTGGTTTGTCTTGTTTGCTTTCGTATTCCATCATGGCCTGCCGGCAATTACCACAGGAAGAGGCCATTACATAGTCCGCTGCATCTTTAGGCCTAGCTGCGATAGCAACCATTTTCACTTCTTTACGAGGGTGATTAGCCCCTGCACTGAAGATAGCTACACGCTCTGCACAAAGTCCTGAAGGGTAGGCTGCATTCTCTTGATTGCTACCCTTCACTACTGTATCATCCGCTAATAGCACAGCTGCTCCCACATAAAAATTAGAGTATGGCGCATAAGCCTGAGTCACAGCCTGCTGAGCCTCCAAAACCAGCGACTGCTCTACTATGCTCAGTTCATCAAAATCACACAAGTCGGCTTCAATATGCAGAGTCAATTTCTTAGCCATAACAGAAAATCTAGGTTTAAATACATTAAAGCAACAGGATCAATTTAATACTTATTTTTTTAATCAAATGTTTTGTTAGTAGCCCTGAAAATAGGATAATTTGCCCTTCTATAAAGTCGACCAACAACCTAAAAACAACACAAACACCCAAAAAAAACAATACACTTATCATGAAAAAAGTACTTGTACTTGGCGCAGGCAGATCGTCTTCTACGTTGATAGAGTTCCTACTAGATCATGCAGAAACAAACGACTGGCAAGTAGTAGTGGGAGACCTAGACGAATCACTCGCCAAAGAAAAAATAAATAAAAACCCGAGAGGGGAAGCTATAATTTTCGACATCTTCAATGAAGATCACAAACAAAAACTCAAATCAGATTTTGACTTGGTGATATCTATGATGCCAGCATCTTTTCATATACATGTAGCTAAAATCTGTGCTATTCATGGCATCAATATGCTGACCGCCTCCTACCTCACAGACGAAATCAAAGCACTCAACGACGAATTCAGGAAAAACAACGCTGGTCTAATTATGGAAATGGGTCTTGACCCAGGGATCGATCACATGTCGGCCATGAAAGTACTCGATCGTATCCGAGAAGCAGGACATAAACTTCGTGCCTTCGAGACTTTTACTGGTGGGCTATTGGCACCAAGCCATGACGACAACCCTTGGAAATACAAGTTTACGTGGAACCCTAGAAATGTAGTACTTGCTGGTCAAGGTTATACCAAATTTATCCAAGAAGGCAGATACAAATACATCCCATATCAAAAGCTATTCAGACGAACTGAGGTGATACATATCCCCGAATACGGCTACTTCGAAGGCTACGCTAACCGTGATTCGCTCAAATACCTAGATGCCTATAAACTACAGGGCATCAAAACTCTATATAGAGGCACCCTAAGACAACCTGGTTACTGCAAGGCTTGGGACGTTTTTGTACAACTGGGAGCTACCGACGACACCTACGAGCTACAAGATGTTGCCCACTTGACTCATAGACAATTCATCAACTCCTTTCTTTCATTCAACCCCGATGATTCCATTGAATTGAAATTAGCTCACTACCTGAAGCTGGATTTGGATTCAGAGGAAATGTACAAACTTAAATGGCTGGGCATGTTTGAAGAAGAGCTGATAGGACTAGACAAAGGAACTCCTGCCCAAATATTAGAACACATTCTAAAAAAGAAATGGACAATCCGACCAGATGAGAAAGACATGATTGTAATGTGGCACAAATTTGAATACTTCGAGGGAGAAGAATTAAAGCAAATTCAGTCTTACATGGCGATAGAAGGTCAAAATGCCGTACATACCGCCATGTCTAAAACAGTAGGGCTACCGCTAGCCGTCTCTGCTCAGTTGATCTTACAAGGCAAAATGAATCCTAAAGGGGTCCATATCCCCACGGATAGAGACATCTACGCTCCTGTACTCAGCGAATTAGAATCTCACGGCATCACGTTCAAAGAATGTGAGATGTAAAGGAGACAAAAAGTGATTACTCAAAGGCCTTGTTTTCGAATAAGGCCTTTTTATATATTTGCGGTCTGTAAATAAAATAATAAAATGGGAAGAGCATTTGAATTTAGAAAAGCACGGAAATTGAAACGCTGGGGCGCCATGTCCCGAACGTTCACCAGAATTGGAAAGGACATAGTAATCGCCGTAAAGGCAGGAGGACCTGATCCAGACACCAACTCCAGACTACGTGCCGTGATGCAAAATGCCAAGGCAGCCAACATGCCTAAGGACAACATTGAGCGCGCCATCAAAAGAGCGACCGACAAGGCTCTAGGCGACTACAAAGAAACTTTGTTTGAAGGCTATGCCCCACATGGTATTGCTGTATTGGTAGAAACAGCTACAGACAACAACAACCGTACGGTAGCCAACGTACGAAGCTATTTCAACAAGTGCGATGGAAACCTCGGCACCTCAGGATCTGTAGAATTCATGTTTGAGCACCAGTGCAACTTTCGTTTAAATAACGAAACTCTAGACCTAGATGCCGAAGAGCTCGAATTGGAACTGATCGACTTTGGAGCTGAAGAGGTATTCGATGATGAAGATGGCATGATGGTCTATGGAGGGTTCGCAAACTTTGGTGCGTTGCAGAAATACTTCGAGGAAAACAATATTGAAATTTTATCTTCTGGGTTTGAAAGAATCCCTACTACTACTAAAGAGCTAACCGAAGCGCAACAAGAAGATGTAAATAAACTACTAGAAAAGCTAGAAGAGGATGACGACGTTCAAAACGTCTTTCACACCATGGCTTAATGCATTAACAACTGGGGAAGGTAAACTCAAATGTACTGCCTTTGCCTTCCTCACTTGTTATTTTTAGTTCTCCCCCATTTAGTTTGATAAACTCCTTAGTAAGCACCAATCCAAAACCTGTTCCTTTCTCTTTTCTAGTACCCGAGGTAGAGGTCACCACATCTGAATTCATAATCGTCTCGATTTGTTGCTGCGACATCCCTACACCACTATCCTTTACCTGTATAATCACTTGATCTCCCTGCCGACTGGCACGAAAACAGATTTCTCCTCCTTCTTTTGTGAATTTAATGGCATTGTTAAACAAATTAGCCATGATACTGGTTACTGTCCTTTTATCTACCAAGACCATAACATCCTCCTCTATCTTGACCTTCACATATAGTTTTTTAAGTTCTGCATTGATAAGGTAAGGCTCTAAACTGGCCTCAACCAAATACTTAAGATCCTGCTGCTCTATATCCAAAAGAATATCTCCTCTCTGTGCCAGTGCCCAATTGAGTAAGTTATCGAGCAAACGATACACACTCGCAGAAGAGTCCGACAGCAAATGCAAGGCCTTACTTTGATCTTGTATATCTCCTTTTTGCTTTTTTAGCAACCTAGCCAATTGGTTGATATTGGAAATAGGTCCTCTCAAATCGTGCGCGATGATAGAAAAGAATTTATCTCTGGCCTCTAAAGCCTTTTTGAGTGCCAACTCAGAAGTTTTGAGCGCAGTGATATCTCTCGTGAAACAGGCTACTCCTACAATTTGCCCTTCTACACGCACAGGATTATAAGAAATCTCAGTATATACTGGTGTTTCCTCAAAATTGAATGTCTCTACTATTTCAAATTTTTCTCCTGCCAAGGTTCTATCATACCGCTCTTTCCAAGACAACTTATGCGGTTCAGGCAAGTAATTAATCAATACATCTCCCAACTGCAAGTCACTAGAAAAAACACGATCAAACCCCTTTTTAAAAGCCGCATTCATCGTAACCAATTCGTATCGATCGTTGACTGACCAGATACTATCTGTGGTGTTTTCGATTTGTGCGTTTAGGTTGGCCTCACTTTGTTTGAGTTTGATTTCCGATCGTTTGATCTGTGTAATATCCTTGGAACAACAAGCCACACTCCTGACTTCATTGTTTTCTATAATAGGACTGAATGTGATCTCTACATACTCTGCAATTCCTTTGATATGGAAATGATCTATTAGCGAGTACTTTTTTCCTGCCAAAGCCTTACGATAGCGCTTCTCCCAAGTAGAAAAAACGGGTTCTGGTACATTGTACAAAACATGCATCCCAATTTCCAACGAATGCCCAAAAGCCAAGAGATAATCCTGGCTCATATTATGATTCACATACGTGCAAATCAAATTTTGATCATAAGACCAGAGTCGATCATTGGTATGTTCGAGTTGTGCTATTAAGTCTTTTTGCTTCATTGACTTTATATTCTGTACAGAATATAAACATTTTTATTGTAGAATCTAAGTAGTTCAAACATTCACGTGAAGCACAAGAAAATATTAATAAGAAACGGGAATCGCCCGTTTACCCTACCTTATACAAACAATACATCTTTGACCACTGGCTTACCAAACTCAGCTTCTAGCAACTGAAGCACTTTGAATCTTGAATTGTTAAGTTCATGCTTGAGTGGTGCTGAGTTCATAGTCACAATAAGAATATTGTTCCGCACCTCCAACTTCGCTGTTCGATTGGCAACTGCCTTGCCCATGATCTTATTCCAAGTAGAAACGAGCGTAGTCTGGTCAAACTTCTTGGTGAGGTTATAAGATTTGAGCATGGCATCTATCACATCCTTGACCGTAGCAGTGTCTTGATTTCTAATACTAGCAGCATGTGGTTTTCTTTTAGCCATTCTCAAATAGAGTTTAACGGATCCTGCTTCAAAAGTAGCACTAAGATCGCATAGAGATTGGGCATGTGACTTTTAAATTTTTCGGGGCGTTCGAAAAAATTCTCCACCGCCACGGAGAAAAACTCCTCTGGGTCTGTACCAGCATATTCACGAAACAACCGACTCTTCCCATGGGCAATATTAATCATCTCTTGATCCGCCAATATTTGCCAACGCGCTAACAGATCTGGGTCTAGAAAATCATATTCTCCATTCCAGATTAGGTTTTCTAATCTCAGCGCATGTGCCATTTCGTGCAGCCCCACATTCCTACCATCTGACTGATCGAAATACCCTTCTACAAAAGCCTTCCAGGACAATACAATGGCTCTATATCGAGGGTTGACTTCCCCCTTATGATAGGTCTTGTTGATAGTAGAATAATAATTGTCAGGATAAATCAAAATCCGTTTGAAATGACTTAAGAAAACCTTAGGAAATCCAAAAGTGAGCTGCACTGCACAAGCCGAAATGAGCACTTTCATCTCTTCAGTAACCCCTGGCATTTGCCTGGGTATAAATTCTTTCACCACAATGAAAGATTTTACTTTTTGTTCAAATCGCTTTTGTTTATTAGCCGAAAGGCTATTGTAAAAAGGGAAGTGTTTTTTTAGTATCTCCTTTCTTTTGGAAGATAGCGGCTGAGAAAAACCTGGCACTCGAAACCCCATGTTGATACGCCCAGTTATGGCTGCTAAAACAATCACGGCCACACTCAAAAATGCCATCACTACTACATCCATAAAACTATTGGCGGGTGGGTCTGCTTGCAGCAGAAGAGCAAAGCTAGATTCGGTCATTCGACAAAAATATGATTTTTATTTAGACAATATTTCGTCGACAATGACTGAAATCTGCTGTGTGTTCTCCACTATAGCAAAATGCCCAGCACCGTTCACATCGATAGCTTCTACCCCTTTGGGAGCAGGCAATAGCCAGTCCTTAGTGGCTTGTATTCTTACAAGTTGAGCGGGTAGCCATTCGTTGTCCCAAGTAAGTACCTTGTCTATCGAAAGTTTGGTAAACAACCGATCCGACTTCTTGGCAATGGCTGTCACCATCTTTTTGCCCAATTCCGATTTGATTCTAAAGTACCAAATCAGCCATTGAGGGTTTGATCCAAACATAAATGTAGGCACTAGCTTATTTATACGTGTTTGGGCAATCAATCGAATCCAAAGAGGCAGTTCACTTCTTCTTGCAAGTGAGGTTACTAAAATGGTCTTTTCTGGCTGAATATATTTATTCATCTCTATGGCTAACATCCCTCCAAATGAAACACCTAGTAGAACAAACGGTTCTGAAGTGTCCACCTGATCACACAGTCGCTTGGCATAGGCATTCATGCTTTCCCACTTATAAGAAGCAATCCACTGCACACAGACTTTAGGGTGCTGAATAGTCAGCATATCAAATACACTGGCATCTGCTCCCAATCCACTCAAACAATAAACTTTCATCCTTTAGATATACGGATTTGTTGATCAATGATTTGACCATGGCACAGTTTTTTCCAAAATTTTTCGTTGAGATATTCTTCTTGAATGAAATGAGCCAATGCTTCAAAATCTGAAAGATCACCTGTGAGCATGGCTAGTGTTATTTTTTCTTTTATCGTTGTTTTAAAAGATTGAATATCTGGTGTAATCCAACCAGAACTATCTCCTGATATTTTGAATTTGCAATAATAATAGGCGCTTAAACCATGTTCGTTGATTTCAGGGATCATCAATACATATTCTCTATTCAAATTAAGAATAAGCTGATCCATATCCTTGCCTGCCAAGTCGTACAACACTAGTGATTTTAGCGTAATTTGGACATGAGCTGCTTTTAGTTGTTTCCAATGAACCAATAGTTTATGAGTATCTCCATCGGCCATACAATGCCGTACCAGATCAACAACAGATACTTTCGGATCGATTTGTTTGAATTGGACACAAGCGCTTAGAAATTCTTCTTCCAAATCGAAGAACTTGGTCAGTGCTTGCGCTTCCGCGAATGAAACCGACAGTCCACTACGCTTAGCCTGGCGCCAAGCCACAAAAATAGCCCCTAACGATGCTCCCAAAAGTGCCAACCCAAACAGTGCCGCTGCGGCCAACACAATAAAGAAAATATCCATTCAGAAAAGATAGAGAAGAATGGGTAAGTACCAAAACAAGTACAACAAAACACTTGCATGAGACGGACATTGACATATCAAGCATATAACAAAAAAAGCTGTTTCAAAAGCTACTAGAAGTGCTAGCTTTTAAAACAGCTTTTTTAAAATTTAAGGACGATTATAATGTTCTCAATAGCTTTTTCAAATCCACAGCGTTTTCGATCTCAGACACCACTTCGGTCACCGAGACCCTGCGTTGTTCCATGCTATCGCGCTCACGGATAGTAACCATACCATCTTCTAGCGTCTGGTGATCTACCGTAATGCAGTAAGGCGTACCAATAGCATCCTGACGTCTATACCTTCTACCGATTGCATCTTTCACATCCATTTGCACATTGACCGAATATTTCAATTCGTCCATGATTTCACGCGCCTTTTCTGGCAAGCCATCTTTATTGATCAATGGCAATACGGCTGCCTTCACAGGCGCCAACACAGGAGGAATACGTAGTACTACTCGGCTACTTCCATCCTCCAAAGTTTCTTCTGTATATGCACTAGACAATACTGCAAGAAACATTCGGTCTAACCCGATAGATGTTTCTACTACATATGGTACATATGATTTTTCTTCTTCAGAATCAAAAAACTGCAACTTTTTACCACTAAACTCTTCGTGTGCTTTCAGGTCAAAATCTGTACGAGAGTGAATGCCTTCCAATTCCTTGAATCCCATCGGGAAGTTGAACTCGATGTCGCAAGCCGCATTCGCATAATGCGCCAAATTCAAGTGATCATGAAATCGGTAATTGTCCTCTCCCAATCCTAACGACTTATGCCATTTGATTCGCTTATTTTTCCAGTTTTCATACCATTCCATTTCTGTGCCTGGCTTAATGAAAAACTGCATTTCCATCTGCTCAAATTCTCTCATTCTAAAAATGAACTGACGAGCGATAATTTCATTTCTAAAGGCCTTTCCTGTTTGAGCAATACCAAATGGCAATTTCATACGCCCAGTTTTCTGCACGTTGAGGTAGTTGACAAAGATCCCTTGGGCAGTCTCTGGTCTAAGATAGATTTTGCTGGCGCCTTCAGTCACTGCGCCAAGCTCTGTCGAAAACATGAGGTTGAACTGTTTTACCTCAGTCCAGTTTTTAGACCCGCTCACTGGATCTGCTATACCCAACTCCTCGATCAATAATTTAAGATCTTCGAAATTTTCTTCTTCGATGTCCTTTTTGAATCGAGCGTTGATCTCGTCTATTTTTTTCTGATTGTCGAGCACTCTGCCATTGGTAGACAGAAACTCTGCTTTGTTGAAGTCATCACCAAAACGCTTTTCGGCTTTGGCTACTTCTTTATCGATCTTGGCTTCAATCTTGGCTACATGCTCTTCGATCAATACATCGGCTCTGTATCTCTTTTTAGAATCTTTGTTATCGATCATCGGATCATTGAATGCATCCACATGACCTGAGGCCTTCCAAGTCGTAGGGTGCATGAAAATCGAGGCATCTATACCCACGATATTTTCATTCATTTGCACCATGGCTTTCCACCAGTAGTTGCGAATGTTTTGCTTCAGCTCTACACCGTACTGACCATAGTCGTAAGTGGCACTGAGGCCGTCGTATATTTCACTAGAAGGGAATACATAGCCGTACTCTTTGGAGTGCGCTATGATCTTTTTCAATAGATTCTGATCGTCATTTTTTGCCATAGCCGCAAAGATATACGAATCAGCGATTTAGCGAACGGTAGGGCAATCAAAGTTTAAAATAATGGTATTCTTGACTGATAAAAGATCATAAAAAAGACGTCTCATAAAACTAGTTATGAAACGCCCACTGTTTTTCGAATCCTAAATCTGCTGCCCTTCTACATAAGTACGATAAGGCACCTCCGCTGGTGAGCCTATCACAAATAGTCTACCCTGAGAGGTGAAATCTATTGACAAATGACTTTCTCCTTTGAGAAGCATAAAATCGTGAGGTGCTAACGCCCCTTGTGCTGACTTACCTTCACCTTCAAGCACATATACACTATATATCCTATCTGCATCCAATTCCAGTTCCCACATACCCGTGATGTTCGTAATGTCGGTGATTTCTATCCCTACGCTGTCAATCAGCATAGGGGAGCCTTCGCCGATGATGGTCTTGGCGGTACCGTTTACCAACTGCCTCACAGGAAAATCAGCAGATTTGACATCCGTATAAGAGGCTTCCTTTTTAAGTGCCTTGGCCAGGTCTGGATCGAACCAAATCTGAAAAAAATCCCCACCAGGCAATACTTTCTCTGCATGCGAAATACCATTACCTGCTCTGATTACTTGTGCATCACCTGTATCTAGTGGCAGCCATCGATCATACTTAGTATCATAATGCGACAACTGCCCTCCAATCACGTAAGACATAATTTCAAACCCCTGATGTGGGTGCGTATCTATCAAACCTCCCGTGTCAGACCAAGCATGCGCCCAATAAAACAAATTGGACAAGGACTGTACTCCACCCTTTTCGTGAGGAAAGCCAATGGGCTTATTTTCTCTTATTCTGCCAAAATCAAATGCTCCTTGAGCTTGATGATGTTTGCTTACTATCTCTACACTCATGATGACACAAACGTAATCATTTATATGTTGTTACATATATTGTAATTACGAATTATTTAATTTTAAATATCCTTGTTTTATTTTCCCTCTACTTATCATTGCATCTCAATCAGGTTTGTTCAAAAATACGCCATTCTAAAGCATGACCAAACAACGCATACGATTCGTCATTAATCCTATATCGGGCACAGGTCGCGTCATCAAGTGGAGTGCTCTCATTCAGCAATACCTAGACTCAAAACAGTTTGATTATGAGATAAAGTACACTTCCGCTCAAGGAGATGCTACTACCTTGGCCATAGAAGCAGCCAACCAAAATATCGACATCGTATGTGCGGTAGGCGGAGATGGCACCATCAACGAGGTGGCCCAAGGACTTGTAAATACTACTACTTCGCTAGCTATCCTTCCTCGCGGATCAGGCAATGGCCTCGCTCGGCATTTCACCATCCCCACCAAGCCAACTCAAGCGATCCTACAGTTGAACCAAGGCAAAGTTCATCACATGGATGCAGGTCTGATAAATGACAAACTTTTTCTGTGCGTAGCGGGCATTGGATTTGATGCGACAGTAGCTCATGCTTTCGATGCTTTCGGCAAACGAGGACTTTTGTCTTATGCATGGTTATCGTTGAAAGCATTTCTCTCCTACAAACCGTACACCTATAATATTCGCATGGACCAACAGTCGATCAGGACAAAGGCTTTCTTACTCACATTTGCTAATGCTTCTCAGTTTGGAAACAATGCGTATATCGCTCCTGAAGCACATACTAACGATGGCTTGCTAAACCTCACAGTGATCAAGCCGTTTCCGCTATGGGCAACATTAGGTTTGCTAATCAAAACTTTCAACAAGAAACTTCACCTATCCAAATATTGCGAGTCGTATACTTTCAACACACTGACTCTACAATCGGACAATCCTCAAACCCACATAGATGGCGAACCGCTACTACAAACCGAAGAACTCCAAGTTCAAGTCCAACCGAATTGCCTCAAAATTTTTTATTAATCAAATTTTTATCTGCTTTAGGATATATTTGTTGAGGACGCTAGTCGAAGTAAAGTGATGATATGAAAATTGATCTAAACGAGATTTGGGAATTTATGGCATTGGCTCCCGAGCCAAAAAATGCAAACCAAGGCCTCCAATGGATCTATGAACTTGTGGCTGGAGACATCACTATTGATCAACTCACTACAAAGGATATTCAAAACCTTCAAAAAGAAGAAAATTACGACACCGAACTCCTTCCTTCTATTTTCACTTTTCGTGAAATCCTCTGGCAACCCAATGTGTATACCCAACCAGCACTATGCATTCCTCAGCTCAATATTCTCAAAGTATTTTGCGAAGACTATGTAGAAGGAGTGAAAAAAGAGCAAAATGGCAATGTACTACCCTATTTCGATTTGCTCACAGGTCTTGCTTCATTTTGCAAAGAAGCACTAGAGCGGATAAAGGCCGAAAATGATGCTGGCGAAATACGTATCACTTCTATCTTGGGCGAACTTCGGAGAAAAGCATTCCCGATAGTGAAATTTTTCATTTTTCATCCGATGAATCGGAAGGACTATCAAATAGATGCCTTGAATCGGCTCAACTATGCTGTCAAAATCATGCTTACTCAATACAACAACAAATATTATGATTTGCGTGATCCTTATTGGAATGTAACCGCAGGCAACCCTTCGACTGAAAACAAAACGACCACCACAGAGTCAAAACCTCACAAATCCCATCCCACAAAAAGCATCGATACACAGGAAAAAAATATAACTCCCAATCTTTTCAAGAACAAAATAACTGCCCCTATCTTGGCTCAATCAGCAGATAGCGAATTAGAAGAACTCTAGTTACACTATATTAATGATGAATTAATAGCCTAAGGCCTGTTCTTCTCATTTATTAGACGTAATTTTGCGCTTTAATTTTAAGAAGGATGACAGAAATCAGAAACGTTGCTATCATAGCACACGTTGACCACGGCAAGACGACCTTGGTTGACAAGATCATTTATGCTGCTCAAGCAAATGACGCCAAAAGATCGCAGGACAATAACGAATTGATCCTAGATTCAAATGATCTTGAAAGAGAGCGTGGGATCACCATTCTTTCAAAGAATGTATCTGTAAACTACAAGGGTACAAAAATCAACATTATCGACACACCTGGTCACGCCGATTTTGGCGGTGAAGTAGAGCGCGTGTTGAGCATGGCTGATGGCGTAATTCTACTTGTAGATGCATTTGAAGGCGCTATGCCTCAAACTCGATTTGTACTAGGCAAGGCACTTGGTCTTGGCTTGAAGCCAATCGTGGTAGTCAACAAAGTAGATAAAGAAAACTGTCGTCCAGACGAAGTACACGAAGAAGTATTCGACTTAATGTTTAACCTAGAAGCTACCGAGGAGCAACTAGATTTCCAGACATTATATGGTTCTTCTAAAAATGGCTGGATGAGCCATGATTGGAAAAACAACACAGGCAGCATCAACCCTCTTCTAGACACAATCCTTGAGGCCATCCCTGCACCCGAAGCAAAAGAAGGTGTATTGAGAATGAAAATCACTTCTTTAGACTTTTCTTCTTTTACAGGGAGGATTGCCATTGGCAGAATCCACCAAGGCTCTATAGCAGTAGGTCAAAGCTTAGGTTTGACTAAGAAAGATGGCACTGTAAAACGTGTTAGAATCAAAGAATTACACATTTTCGAAGGCTTAGGCAAAAGAAGTGTACAACAAGTAGAATGTGGAGACATCTGCGCTGTAACAGGAATCGATGATTTCGAAATCGGCGATACCATCACCGATTTTGACAATCCAGAACCACTCGAAAGAGTAGGTGTGGATGAGCCTACAATGAACATGCTCTTCACCATCAACAACTCTCCTTTCTTTGGTAAAGAAGGAAAATTCGTGACTTCAAGACACCTGAGAGATCGATTGATGAAAGAAATCGAAAAGAACCTCGCGCTACGTGTAGAACCTACAGATAGTGAAGATAAATTCTTGGTCTATGGACGCGGTGTACTTCACTTGTCTGTCTTGATCGAAACGATGAGAAGAGAAGGCTACGAGCTTCAGGTAGGTCAGCCACAGGTAATATACAAGGATATCGACGGTCAGAAAAACGAACCTATCGAACACCTAGTTATCGACGTGCCAGAAGAAGTATCAGGAAAAGCCATTGAACTAGTAACTAAAAGAAAAGGTGAGCTAACCATCATGGAGCCTAAAGGAGACGTGCAGCATTTGGAGTTCAACATTCCTGCTAGAGGCTTGATCGGTTTGAGAAATCAGGTATTGACAGCTACTGCTGGAGAAGCTGTAATGACGCACAGATTCAGTGGATACGAGCCTTACAAAGGAGATATTCCTGAGCGATTAAATGGCTCTCTAGTTTCTATGGAAACAGGACCAGGTACTTCATACGCCATCGACAAACTCCAAGACAGAGGTATATTCTTCGTTTCTCCAGGAGACGAGTTGTATGTAGGTCAGGTAATTGGTGAACACTCTAGAGCCAATGACCTTGCGGTAAATATCCAAAAGGGTAAGCAATTGACCAACATGAGAAAATCAGGCACGGATGCAAGCATGAAAATTGCTCCTCCTAAAAAATTCTCTCTGGAAGAGGCTTTGGAATACATCAACAAGGATGAGTATGTGGAGGTAACTCCACTTTCTATCCGAATGAGAAAGATTGATTTCAAGGCTTAAAAACAAGCCAGAATTAAAACAAAAATTAAGGGCTGCTTTATAAAGCAGCCCTTTTTTATTTGCCCTAGCACATGAAAAAGTAGGGTATTCCCAATCAAATTGTTATTTTCGTTTCCTAACAATTTCGACAACCAAGTCCATACATGCGATCTTATTTGAAAACCACCTCCAAGAGTACAACCTTAGCGTTACTCATACTGACCCTCACTTTACAGACCTGCGCACCTAAATTCACTTCCTGGCAGAGTCCGAAATTTGAAACTCACGAGTTTAAAAAAGTCATTGTCATTGGCATGTTTGAACGACTCAACACCCGCATGACTTTTGAAGAAGAAATTGTAAAAGCCTTTGAATCCAGAGGATATGTAGCTGTACATGGCATGTCACTGATGCCCCCTAGCTACAAACCCTCATCAGAAGAAGAACTCGAGCGCATACTCAAAAAAGAAAATTTCGATCTGGTCATCATGGCTAGTGTGGCGGATCAGTCACAAGAAACGCAGTACCACCAAGGATCTACTTACTACGGCGGTTATTATGGTGGCTATGGCATGTACAATTACTACAATTATAACTACGGCTACAACATGTACTATGGCGGCTGGGCAGACCCTGGCTATTACACCAATAGTGTTGTCGACCTAATCGAAAGCAAAGCCTACGACCTTTCGGGCAAAACCCCAAAAGAGTTTGCCAACATATGGGTAGGACAAGCCAAAATCACAGAATCTTCAAACATGCGTAGTTCAGCTCGTATGTATGCCAAAATACTGATCAACGATCTTAAAAAGAGAAATATTATTAACTAGAAAAACCTATGAAGACCATAAAAATCTTATTTATTGCAGTCATTGTACTGGTATCGGGCAACCTGTCTGCCCAAGAAAGACTATCAGAAATAGTAGAACGCGGCACCTTGCGTGTAGGACTCACGGGCGCTCAACCTCCCTTTTCTATGAAAGCTAAAAATGATGAACTTATCGGATACGACGTAGATCTGGCCAACTTACTCGCCACTTCTATGGAGTTGACTCTGGAGCTAGTAGAGATGCCTTTCGGCGAATTGCTACCTAGCCTTGAAAGTGGGAATATTGATATGGTTATTTCTGGAATGACGATCACTCCTGCTAGAAATGTGAAGACTGCTTTTGTGGGACCATACTTGATTTCTGGGAAATCTATTCTAACCAAAGAAAAGGCTTTGTCTAACGCCACCAACGCCGCAGACATCAACAACAACATCAAAGTAGTAACATTGGCAGGCTCTACCAGTGAAAAATTCAGCAAAAAGCACCTTGACAATGTAAGTCTAGAACTCGTCTCCAACTATGACGAGGCAATTCAAAAAATCATCAATGATGAATCTGATGTAATGGTCGCCGACTACCCTACTTGTGCTTATGCTATGCTCAGGTATCCCAACCATGGCATGGTCATCCTTGATAGACCTTTGACTATCGAGCCTATCGGCATTGCCTTGCCCAACGATGCTCTATTCATCAACATGGTAGACAACTACATCGAATCGCTTGATGCCATGGGAGTATTGGCAGTAATGGAAGAAAAGTGGTTTGAAAACCCATACTGGTTGCTACAGCTGAAGTAAGCCACACAGTAATGAAATCGCAAAGCAGCAGCTCCTAACCGAGCTGCTTTTTTTATGCTTATCTGATAATATGCATCCTCAAATCAAAGGCATCTAGCGACGCTAATATCTCTTTGACAAAGTCTGGGTTGTTGATATAAAAATTGAGAAAATTGTCGTGGCGTTCCTGTAGTCCACCATCAGGAAACAACTTATCTTTGATCCCTTGAATCTGGTTGAGTGCTGTCTCGTGCTTTTGTTCCTCAGACTTTTTGAGCCGCTTGGCTATGTTCTCCAGTCCCTTGGCGGCCTTGGCATGCTCTGCCGCTATAAACCCCTTCAGCGAAGCATCTACTGTAGCTGCCTTTTCGGCCAATAGGTCATAGACTTTTTGTAAATCTTCTACTTCTCCATTGAGACTCATGGCCTTTTCACCATACTTGGCTAAATACTCACTTTTTAGATCTTCTCCAGCTTTAAACAAATCTTCATTCGTCCAGCCGAATTTATCTAACTTTTTCTGAGTAGCATTATTGATATACAGGGCGAAGTTTCGAGGTAGGAGAATTGGAAATGTAGTCTCGTAGTGCGCAAACACTTTGGGCAACTGCATCCAATAGATCATCTCAGCTGGGCCTCCCACGTAGGCCAGATTAGGCAATATGACTTCCTCGTACAGTGGTCGCATCACTACATTGGGACTAAATCGCTCAGGATGACGATCTACTTCCGCCAATATCTCCGTTTCTGTAAACTTTAGCGAAGTATTGTTGATCTCATACCCATCGTCAGATTTGACAATTCGCTCTCTACTCCCCTCTTGCAGATAGAAAAAATTGATCTCTCTTGAATATATCTGCGGCTTGTATCCTTCCGTTTCCAGCTCTTTATTAGTTGCCTCCACGAGGTCATTTGCCGTACTATGTAGCAAATCGTCTTTGATAACTGATACAAACTGTGCTTTGAGCTTGGCATGGTCCGCATCCACCACGATCACTCCTTCGTCACCAAAAAGCGCATTGACATAGTAGCGCGCAGCATCAGACAAATTGCCCTGCTTGCGATAAGCCTCCTCAAAAAGCTGAACTTGCTCTGGCATCGCCTCTAGCACCTCATCCAAACCATCCGTTTTGAATCTTCCAACAGCTCCTTTTTGCTCCGTTTTCCATTCGTGCTTTTTACCAAAGAGGTTGAAATACGAGATCTCGTCAAAATCATGATCTTCTGAAGCCATCCAATAGACAGGTACAAAATGGTAGTTGGGGTATTTTGCTTTAAGGGTCTTACAAGCATTCACCACAGTGGCAATCTTGTATATAAAATAGAGTGGACCAGTGAATATGTTGAGCTGATGCCCAGTAGTGATGGTGTAGGTCTGAGGATTGGCTAATTCGGTAATATTGGTACTCACAACTGTAGACTTGTCTAGTGACTGGTATTGCTCTTGCAACACCTCGGTCAATACTTTCCTTTTTTCATCAGACAATTGCTTTTTGCCGATTTGCTCCTCAAAACAACGAACCTCTGGCCGCAATCCATAAAAAGGCCTAAGTGCCTCATGGTCATCTAGGTAGTCTAAAAAGAAGTCTGAGAACGATTGTGTACTACGTAAGTCAATTTTTTCTACCGGCATGCTTTGTCAAAATTTTTCTAAAGATAAAAAAGTTGACAGGGTTTACGCAGCAACTTCAAATAAGATGCTGAATTGATTTAAAACCCTAAAAAATTTAACTGACTGGTTCTCCGTAAAGATCGAATGGTTCTGCTGAAGTAATTTTGATATTGGCAAAATCGCCAACACGCAGGTAGTGGTCCTTTGCACTAATCAAGACCTCGTTGTCCACTTCTGGAGAATCAAACTCGGTACGTCCCACAAAATACTCCCCATCTTTACGGTCGATCAAGGTCTTGTAGGTATTGCCAATTTTGGACTCGTTGATTTCTAGTGATATCCCTTCTTGTAGCTCCATCAATGTATCTACACGTTCGTTTTTCACTTCCTCGGGCACATCGTCGTTCATCGTACCTGCATGTGTATCTTCTTCGTGCGAGTAGGCAAATACGCCCAACCGGTCGAAGCGGCTCTCTGCCACAAAATCCATCAGCTCTTCGAAGTCCTCTTCGGTCTCTCCAGGGTGGCCTACGATCATGGTCGTACGAATGGCAATACCGGGCACCTCTGCTCTAATCTTCTCAATCAGTGCTGTGGTTTTCTTACGATCCGTACCTCTTCGCATCAATTTTAGCATTTTAGAAGAACCATGTTGAAGTGGAATATCCAAATAGCTACAGATGTTTTGCTTCTCAGCCATTACTTTCAAAATGTCTTCAGGAAATCCCGTAGGGAAAGCATAATGTAAACGAATCCAATCCAACCCTTCTACTTCAGAAAGCTTTTCAAGCAATTCCGCCAAATTTCTTTTTTTATAAATATCTAAACCGTAGTAAGTCGAATCTTGTGCAATAAGCAAAATCTCCTTGACCCCTTTTTTCACTAAACTTTTAGCTTCCAATACCAATTCTTCTATCGGGCGAGACACGTGCTTGCCTCGCATCAACGGGATCGCACAAAACGAACACGGACGATCACAACCTTCTGATATTTTCAAATACGCATAGTGCGAATCTGTGGTGATTTCTCTTTCTCCTACCAGTTCGTGCTTATAGTCTGCCTTAAACTTGGCTAATATTTTTTTGAGATCGGTAGTGCCAAAATACTCATCTACATCGGTGATTTCTTTGGCTAAGTCGTCCTTGTATCTGTGCGACAAGCAACCCGTCACGTAGAGTTTTTCAATGTGACCTTCTTGCTTAGCATCCACAAATTTGAGAATGGTATCAATAGACTCCTGTTTGGCATTTTCTATAAATCCACAAGTATTGACAATGACCGTAGTCGCATCATTTTTCTTTGACTCATGCACTGCATCTATGTCATTTCCTTTCAGCTGGGTGAGGATCACTTCCGAATCCACCAAATTTTTGGCGCATCCCAATGTCACTATATTCACCTTCTCCTTTTTTCTGCCTTTTGTCTTCAATGCCTTTGGATTTATTGAGGGGCAAAATTACGGGAAGTGTAGCAGAAACCCTAACAGGGTTTTGAACCCTTTTAGGGTTATGTTGTAAACAAAAAAACCACTCCCAATTGGGAGTGGTTTTGAGTTAGAGTTTTGAGTTTTCAACCTTATAATATACCTCTGTATACATCGAGGATTTTCTTTCTAAAGACTATACTATACTTGGCATTCACTAATTCAATTTCTGCCCGATTCTTATTATTCAAACTTTCTAGATAGGTATAAAAATCCGTATTTCCGTGTTCATATCTCGTCTTCACAAATTCAAATGACTGATTGAGTGCCACCAGGTTTTCTTCGGCAGCCGCATAGGTTTCTTGCGCAGATATTAAATCGAGATATACTCTCTGAATGGTGTTGGTCATATCCAATTCTACCTGTTTCAAATCCAGATTAGAATTCTCCATATTCAACCTTGCTACTTGTGTATTGTTTCTATTTCGAAAATTATTGAAAATAGGCACTGAAATACTCACTCCCACCATAGAGGTTGTCAGGTTTTTGTATTGATCGAAAATCGGGATCTCTCCTTCACTATTTACATTGTTCGAAGAATACTGCGTACCGTAGCTGCCATAGGCATTTATAGTTGGGTAGAGCTGAGCCTGTGTAGATTTAAAATTATAACTAGACGCTAAAGCGGATGCAGACGCTCGTTTTAACCCAGGAGAATAAGCGAGGCTAGCATCAAGGATTTCTGGGTATTTTTCTAAATCCATTAAGTGTTCGTCTTCTCCTATGTCGTAGGAGGCAATGTCCATATTGCTAGATACATCTACTTGCAACAATTGCAATAGTTGTAATAGATCAGTTTTTAAAAAATTTTCCAAATTCACCTTTCTCAAATTTTCATTGGCGAGTTGTGATTGAAAATTATACACCTGCTCTAGGTTACCAACGCCCACTTCTTGTCTCTTCTTTTCTCTGTCCAGTTGTTGCTCTAGCAATTTTACTCTGTCTACTGATATCTTAATATTCTCTTTGTCGAGGACTACTGCCAAGTAAGAACCCAAAACCGAAGATTTCACATCTTGCTTCTGTTCATCTATTCGAAATGTACTGGCGTTCAGTGATTGCACTGTGGATTTCTGATAATAAACATTGGACATCGCATTGAATAATTGAATGCCCGCATTCAGACTGGGTGTACTTCTTTTGAAACTACCTGTATAAAATTGACCTGAACTATTATCAAAGTTGGTTCCATCAAAATAGTTGTAATCAGCAGAAGCACTTAATGACGGAAGAAAGTTCATCAAGGCCTGCACTTGATTTGACTTTGCTATCAATGCATTGTTTTCTGCTCTCTTCAATTGAATATTGTTTTCCATTGCAATCCGAATACAGTCATCCAATGTGAAAATTGTTTTTTCAACGGGCTGCTGGGCTTGCACAGTATCTTGAGCTTGCATACCGAGCTGTAGCCCCATCATTGCAAACATCAAAAAGGCCATTCTATTCACCATTCGTTTCTTCATTTCAATTAAAATTTTCAAGTCGTTGCTTTATGCTCGGGGTGGTTGAGTTTTGTCCCTGAGGCCAAGGCGTAGCGATCCAGCCAGCATCCCGCACCTATCGGCATACTGACCATCGCATCGCACAATATTGATGTTGGGTTTTATACCAATGCCTTGTCTTTGGCATTCACATTTTCAGACACGATTTGCCCATCAAACAGGTGTATAACACGATCAGCATATTCGGCATCTACTGGCGAGTGCGTCACCATCACTACAGTGGTGCCTTGCTCGTTGAGGTCGCTGAGTAGAGTCATCACTTCTTGCCCGTTGGCCGAATCTAGGTTACCAGTAGGCTCATCCGCTAAGATCAGTTTAGGCTTGGCCACGACAGCTCTCGAAATAGCCACTCTCTGCTGCTGTCCTCCAGATAGCTGCTGGGGAAAGTGATTTCTTCTGTGCATGATCTTCATATGCTCCATTACCTCCTCCACTCTTTTTTTGCGCTCGGCAGCAGAGTACTTCAAGTAGATCAAAGGCAATTCTATGTTTTCGAATACGGTGAGTTCGTCGATCAAATTAAAGCTCTGAAATACAAACCCAATGTTCGCTTTTCTCAAGTCGGCTCTTTGCCTTTCGCTGTATTCAGATATTTCTTCGTCTCTAAAAAAGAAATCTCCTTCAGAAGGGTTGTCGAGCAGCCCAATGATGTTGAGCAAAGTAGATTTGCCACAGCCAGATGGCCCCATGATAGCGACGAATTCACCTTCATTTACGTTCATATTCACCCCTGCCAAGGCAGTTGTTTCAATCTCATCGGTATAGTAAAACTTCTTTAACCCTTCGGTTTTGAGTATCGTATTGGCGTTTTTCATTTCAATATTGTTTAGATATATGTTTTTAAGTTCTTTTATTAATTATTTGAATACCAGACGGTCTTTATCTTCGTAGCCATCGTAAGAAGAGACTACTACTTTTTCGCCAGGTTGCAAACCTTCTATCACTTCATAGAATCTTGGGTTTTGACGCCCAAGTCTGATATTTCTCCTCATTGCAAAATCGCCCGATTCATCCACCACAAAGACCCAATTGCCTCCAGTCGTTTGATAAAAGCTACCCCTAGGGATTTGTACTGCTTCTATGTTTTCGCTGAGCTGAAGCTTGATTTGTAGCGTTTGTCCTCTCCTGATATCCGTAGGGAGCTCGTTTTCGAATTTTAGATCTACTGAAAATAGTCCGTTGATTACTTCAGGATATATCTTATAAATTTTGAGTTTATGCGTTTCACCTGCAAAATCAAACGTTCCCTCTAGCCCTTCGTATATCCGAGCGATGTAGTGTTCGTCTATCGTTGCTCTTACTTTGAATGCATCTAGATCATCAATCTGACCGATATTTTGCCCAGCCATGATAGACTCTCCTATTTCTACATTGACTGAAGACAAACTGCCTGATATAGGGGCTTTGATGTACAGGTTGTCCAAATTTCCTTTGATCATTTTCAGGTTTTTCCTAGTCCGCTCTAAGGTTTCTGTGGTTTGCCTGATCTGAGCTTCGGTAGATTTAGTATCGAAAATCTGTGATTCTATTTCGATCTCCTTGGTAGAAACCAATCGGTCATAGGCTCTTTTCAAATTGAGATACTCTTGTTCTGAGATTACTTTATCGTCTCTGAGCTTTGCCCCTCTTTCATAAGCATCCTTTGCGGCATCTATATCATAGTTGAGCGTAGTCAACCTTCTTTTGAGTTCGAATTTATTTCGTTGAAGTGCCAGCTTAGTATTAGCCAGTTCGTTGACCAAACGGAAAGTTTGTGTTTCTTCTCGTACAAAATTCTGCACCAAGTTGTTATTTGCCAGCTTCAAAATGGTATCACCTTTGGACACCATCTCTCCTCCTTCTAAGTATTTCCGCTCCACATTACCTCCTTCTATTGCATCTAAGCGGATCGTTTTGATCGGCATCACATTACCGTCTACTGGTATAAACTCACGAAACTGGCCTTTTACCACTTCAGATACATTGATTTTGTCCGAAGACACGTTGAGCTTAGAGCCTTTGTCGGCAAAGATGAAATTGTAGAGTATAAAGGAGACAAAGAGTACACCAAATGAGATGGAAGAAATCTTCCCTATCGTCCATTTTTTCTTTTTAATCTTTTTATCCATTGGGTCATTATAATTTCAAGTTCGGTCAAGGCATGCCAAGAAAAATGCCACAATCATAGTCGACTGCATATCAAGCACTTACAATTTATAGACTGTCGGATAAATGACCAAACTTGTTCATGTATGAAACAACAGGTGTTCGAAATTGACCACTTATAATTTGTTTTTTACTCAGAAAAGAAATCACTCCTGTCCCTATATGGCTCTACATCCAACATGGTGGTGACTCTAGCAAAATGGGATGATCACAAAAATGTATACGGAATTTTCGACCGAAGGCGGACGCCTTCAAAAAAGGGCATAAAAAAAGGGTTCAAGACTCCTCCTGAACCCCAAGGTCAAAAACTCAAAATAAAAAGGACTAATCAAATCTTAATCCACAACAACAACACGAATATAAATACTCTAATCTTCAAATAAAAATACTCAGTTAAGTAATTGCCTCATTTTGAATTCTATAGCAAGAAATACTCTTAACCGAAGGAAAAAGCAGCTTTTTTACTGTCATTCACAAGAATATTTCAACTTTAACAACCAAAAAACGTCTATCATACAGAATTGATAATTGGCACACTAATATTCGAAAGTGCAGCAAAATTTGATTTAGATTTGTCCCCAATGAACTTCACTTATCCGATTTTTTTGTGGGGCCTCTCCGCCCTCGCTATTCCGATTATCGTTCACCTATTCAATTTCAGGAAAGCTAAAAAGGTAAGTTTTTCTAATGTTCGCTTTTTAGAAACCATTCAAAAAAAGAGTGCCTCCAATCTCAACCTGAGACATCTGCTCATCTTGCTTTGCAGGCTGCTGTTTATTGCATTTCTCGTACTCACTTTTGCCCAGCCATTCATTCCAGGCAAAGAAAATGGCCTACAAAACAGACAGGTCTCTATCTATCTAGACAACTCCCACAGCCTTTCTAACCTGACAATTAATGACATTAGTGGGTTTCATGAACTACTGGGCGTAGCCCAAAATATCGTAACGCTATACCCTCAAGAAACGCAGTTTAGCCTGACGACCAACGATTTTCAACCAGGCAGTGGAATCAGTCGGTCCCAAACCAAAACCCAGGAAAAACTCAGCGAAACCGAATACTCTACCCTCTCTCGAACTGGACAAGAGATATTCAACAAACTACTCGCTACCAATCCTAGCGAAACTAAAGACATTTTTTTACTGACTGACTTTCAACAATCTACTATTGGGAGCCTCGAAGCATTTACAGACTCTATCAACCAGTATCACATAGTCAGGGCAGTCATACCCGAACAACGCAACATTTATGTGGATACTGTGTTTTTAATCAATCCTTTTTTAGTCCCCAATCAGAAAAATGCCATTCGAGTACAGATTAGGAATCAAGGTTCTGCCATTAGTGACTTGCAAGTCAAATTCCATATCAATGACCGACAAAGTGCCACAACCAGCATTGATCTAGATGCCAATGCCAGTCAAAAAGTAACCTTCGAGTTGACAGGTAGTCTTAACGCCATCAACAAATGCTTGATTAGCTTCGAAGATTTTCCTGTCGCCTTCGACAATGATTATTATTTCACACTCAATCAGGCTGCCAAAATCAACATTGTAGAAATTTCGGACAAACCCAATAGCCCGATCAGCAAAGTGTATCGCAACAATGACCTATTTCATTTTAGCTCTTACCCTTCCTACAACATCTCCTATCCCACGCTCGAACAAGCAGATCTCGTGGTGATCAATGCCCTATCCAACATCGAACATGGACTGAGAGCACAAATAGAAAAACAATTGTCGCAAGGTAAATCTGTGCTATTTATACCCAAGGGAGGGGCAGCCAATAGTTACCAATTTGCTGGATTGACCATCACAAAAGATTCAGTCACTACCAAAACACCATTGGCTATTCCTGATCTGAAAAATCCATTTTTCAAACAGATGTTTGAAAACCTAAGCAGCGATACCCAAACACCAGACGTCTCTCTTATCTACCACTGGAATGGCATGGAAGTAAAACTCCTAAAAACTAAAACTGGACAAGCCTACCTCAGCCATCTGTTTCAAAAGGGAAATTTATATGTAATGGCTGGCCCACTGACCAAGGCCTATACCAATCTACATCAGCATGCACTGTTTGTACCAGTGATGCAGCGAATAGCAGAAATGAGTGGCACAAACAATCAAGCACTTGCCTTCAATGTAGACAAAACCAACATCACCCTAACCATAGACAGCCTTGCAAATGACCAATTGTATAAACTAAAAAAAGAAGACACCGAACTAATCCCTTCTCAACGCATAACCGCCAATGAATTGGTGCTGGATATGCCAAAGTATTTGTTGACTCCAGGTTATTATGACTTGATGCTAGGTGATCAACTGATAACCACCATTGCCTTCAATCATTCAAAAAAGGAGTCTGACCTGACGGTTTGGCCAACGAAAGAAATTCAAGCGCGATTCTCTGGAATCAAACATCTAAACATCTATGAACCTGATGACGCAGCCTCCTTTTCTAAAATAATGAAAGAAAAATATCACCAACGTGAATTATGGAAATATACCTTAATTTTGTCCCTGATATTTCTTTTTGCTGAAAGTGTGCTACTAAGATTTTTATAATGAATATATTCCTCAGAGACGCCAAAATCCTCGATCCCCACTCTCCACATCATAATAAAGTAGTTAATATTCATATCAAGGATGGACTAATCGTAGCCATCGACAAAAACGAACATCCAGCCGACACCATCATAGAAGCCAAAGGTATGCTCATATCTACTGGGTGGTTCGATATGAAGGCACACTTCAACGACCCTGGCACGGAACACAAAGAAGACCTAAGCAGTGGGGCAGCAGCGGCAGCATTCGGAGGATTCACAGGTGTGGCGATCATGCCAAACACCGAGCCAGTCATCCAGACCAAAGGAAGTGTAGAATACGTACGATCTAAGTCTAATACATTCCTGACGGACATCTACCCCATGGCTGCCGTCACTCTTGATACCAAAGGAGAAGACCTGACGGAAATGCTAGATCTACACGAAGCGGGTGCCATAGCCTTTACCGACGGCGACAAGCCCATCTGGCATACAGATATGATGTTAAAATCACTGATCTATCTACAAAAAATTGACGGCCTACTGATCAACCAACCAGAAGACCAACTCCTTACCCGTTTTGGCTCGATGAACGAAGGTGCCGTAAGCACAGTCCTAGGGCTCAAAGGTATGCCAACACTCGCCGAGCACTTGATGATCAAAAGAGATCTGGACTTACTTAAATATGCAGGTGGAAAAATTCATTTCTCTAACATCTCGACCAAGGAAAGTGTAAGCCTGATCAAAAAAGCCAAGAAAAAAGGGCTACAAGTCTCTTGCGATGTAAGTATCCATCACCTAATGCATATAGACGAAGACTTGATGGGCTACGATTCTAATTATAAAATCAACCCACCACTGCGTACAGACAAAGATAGACGAGCGCTTATCAAAGGACTAAAAGAAGACGTGATCGACGCCATCGTATCTGCACACACACCACAAGACGAAGAATCTAAAAAGTTGGAGTTTGACAGAGCAGAATTCGGGATCGCAGGACTACAAACGATGCTGCCCACCTTATTGCAATTAGGCAAAGAGCTAGATCCAAGCACATGGATAGAAAAACTTACCACTAGTCCAAGAATGATTCTAAAACTACCCACCTCTACCGTAGCAAAAAATCAAGTCGCCAACTTGACTCTCTTTGACCCTAAAGCTAAATGGACACTCAACGATCAATCCAATCAATCTAAATCAAGAAATAGCCCCTATTTCAATCAGTCTCTGACAGGCAAAGTAAAAGCCATATTCAACAATCTGAAATTTCAAATATTCGAATAATCTCGCATGAAACCATTATTTAAAGTTCCACTCAAGTTTGGACTTATTGGTGCTAGTATCAACATCGCCATGTATTTTGTACTGTACCTTACAGACTCCAATCCACTGATGGAAATGCGCGTATTCGACTTTTTCATCATCCCAATATTTATCTTTTTTGGCATTAAAGAATTCCGAGATATATTCAACCAACGCGTAATGGAGTTTTGGCAAGGCATGACCGTAGGCTTCTTTATTTATGGTACCATCGCACTCTTGTATTCTATTTTTTTATGGATCGCTCTAGAATTTTCTGATGGAGAAATTCTACAAGAATACATTACTGAAAGTCTGAATGTAATAAAAGAAAACAAAGACATACTAACGGAAGAAATGGGAATAGACAGCTATCAATCTTCCTTCGACGAAGTCAGTCAAACTACTGCTATAGATTTGGCTTTGGACAGCTTGTTCAAAAAAGCAGGCATTGGTTTTTTGCTAACTAGTGTCCTCTCCACCGTTTTGAAGAAACAACCAAAAAATAATTAAACCAAGCGAGCATATTTCGCTCAAGCATTATTTAATTTAACCTCAAACTATAACCAAAATGGAATCAAACGCTAGCATCGCAGCCATCAAAGGCGGACTCATTATCGGACTCATTGGAATCATTCTTTCCATGCTTACCTATGTAGTCGATCCAAGTATGATGGTCGATTGGAAGTTTTCTCTCATTTCTTTCGCCATCTCTCTTTTTCTATACGTTTACATTGGGAAAAAATACAGAAACGAAGAAATGGAAGGCTATATGACATTCGGAGATGCCTTCAAATTCACCTTCATCGCTGGTATCATAGGCACACTACTTACTGGCTTCTTTTCGATTGTATTGTTCAATGTGATCGACCCCGAATTGCCAGAAGTGCTGACCGAGCAAGTTTTGAAAAACACGGAATCCATGATGGAAAGCTTTGGTGCTCCTACTGAAGAAATGGACAAGGCACTAGAACAAATAGAAAAAGATATGGCTGGCAAATTTTCTGTAGGTGGTATCTTGCAGGGCAGTTGGGCTTGGCTATTAGCTGCAGCCTTTTATGCGCTCATTACTAGTGCCATTATCAAAAAGAAAAGGCCCGAATTCGAATAACATTAAATGACAGATTCCCTAGACATATCCGTAGTCGTACCGCTACTCAACGAAGAAGAATCTCTACCCGAACTCCAAGATTGGATCAGTCGGGTCATGGAAGAAAAAGGATTTCAGTATGAAATCCTTTTCATTGATGACGGCAGTACAGATCGCTCATGGGAAATCATCAGCCAATTGGCCGAAAAAAGCCCTCATGTAAAAGGCATCCGGTTCAACCGTAACTACGGCAAATCCGCCGCCCTCAATATCGGATTTAAAAATGCCAGCGGACAGGTAGTGATTACCATGGACGCCGATCTACAAGACAGTCCAGATGAAATCCCTGGACTATACGATCAAATCACCAAAGATGGGTTTGATTTAGTTTCAGGTTGGAAAAAGAAGCGCTACGATCCCATCATGAAAACCATCCCTTCGAAATTTTTCAACTTCGTAGCAAGGAAATTTTCAGGCATTAAGCTACATGACTTCAATTGTGGGCTAAAAGCCTACAAAAGAGATGTAATCAAAGCCATAGATGTTTATGGCGAAATGCATAGATACATTCCATTTTTAGCCAAAGGTCAAGGATTTGTAAAAATTGGCGAACGAGTAGTACAACACCAAGCCAGAAAATACGGCGAAACTAAATTTGGTTTAGAACGATTCATTTTCGGTTTTCTCGACCTACTTTCTATCAGTTTCGTCTCTAAATTCAAAAAAAGACCGATGCACTTCTTCGGATCATTTGGCACATTATCCTTCTTTATTGGAACTATCATTACTTTTTGGGTTATCGGTAGAAAAATCTACGAGATCCAAATGGGATTACCTGCTCGCGATGTAGTGGCTCAGCCTTTGTTCTTTTTAGCTCTCGTAGCCGTAATCATCGGTGTTCAACTATTTTTAGCAGGGTTTATCGGAGAGATGATGACACAAACCTCTACTAAAAAAAGCGACTATCTAGTGAGTCATAAAATAGGGCTGTCCAAATAAAAGAAAGCACTGATTTAATCATGCCTAGCTTTACCAGCAGACTATTCATCGGGATCATTGGCTTTATAGCCCTCATTGCTTTTGTGGGACTGATCCGCTCACAAATGGCTTGGCTAGGCTGGACGATTCCTCTGGCAGGCTTAAGTTGGTGGGTATGGAACAAGCAAAAACCTCGCAAAAAAGCATCCCTTTCCTTTGACCCAGTATGGCAATCCATTCTTCTACAGCTGGTACCTTTCTACGAAGCATTAGATGAGAAAGGCAGAGAAGCATACGACAAACAAGTGATCAATTTTTTCTCCACGATCAAAATTACCGCTGTGGATTTTGAAATGGACGATGAATGCCGACTACTAGTCGCCTCTAGCGCAATCATTCCATTCTGGGATCTGCCTGTGTGGAATTATGGAGAATTACAAGAGGTGATTGTATATTCCAATCATTTCAATGAAAACTATCAAGTAGGCGAAGACCAACACTTGCTCGGCATGGTGGGCAATGGTGGACACATGAATCACGTGATGCTACTCTCCAAACCAGCACTCTATCAAGGATTTGAAAACAAAACAAACAAAAACCATGTAGGTTTTCACGAATTTGCACACCTGCTAGACAAGTCGGATGGAGACGTGGACGGTATCCCCGAACTGTTTTTGCCCAAAGAACTGGTCAACCCATGGGCCAAACTCGTACACAGGGAAATTCGAAAAATCAGGGCGGGTAAGTCAGATATCAATCCATATGGGGCAACCTCCGACGCGGAGTTTTTTGCAGTAATTTCAGAGTATTATCACAAGCGCCCTAAATTGCTACAAACTAAGCATCCCGATCTATATAGCATGTTAGAATTGATCTATCACCCTAACGGACAAGACAAGCATTAGATTTTTTTACAGAGGTGAATCATTTCATCCTTAGGCAAGGCATATTTGACTTGCTCTTCAGTAGACAATGTACTCACGAAATCATCTTCCACTACCGTGAACCCTGCTTGACGCAAACGGTCTGGGTAATCTTTACCGTACAAACGTACGTGATCATCTTGGCCAAATAATTTTTCTCGCTCCTTAGGATCAGTAACGGTATCATCTTCAAAAGTCACCTCAGGTACAGGATGAAAAATTGGAATCTGAATGATAGCCCAGCCACCTGGTTTGAGCACTCGGTATATTTCCTTCATCGACTGTATATCGTCTGCTACGTGCTCCATCACATGATTGCAAAAAGCAACATCAAACCTATTGTCTTCGAATGGCATCTCATGTATGTCCATTTTCACCTTTGCTAATGGAGACTCCAGATCAGCCGTGATGTACTGATCTCTGTGAATTTTCTCAAATCGCTTGATAAAACACAGCTCTGGCGCAATGTGAAGGACTTCCTGACCAGGTTGAAAGAAGTTCGTTTTGCGCTGCAGGTATAGCCACATCAGGCGGTGCCGCTCCAATGCCAGACAATTGGGACATAGCGCATTGGCTCTAGCCACTCGTCCATAGGGCACAAACTTAGAAAACTGACTATCGCAAACTGGGCACGCTACTTGATTTCCGCGATAGAATACAGCTACCACTTTGAGTGCGATATGACTGAATAGTTGTAGATATTTTCGCGGAATATGGCGAACAACAAAACTGATGATTTTCTTCAAAGCATTTGAAATTAGACCGCAAATATAAGGGCGGTCCCGAACAAGAGAAGCGTTCGCTTAATTTTCTATCAATTCTTCTAATTCATGATTGATCAAATCGTAGTCAAACTTATAGGTATACTTAGTTGACTCCATCTTGTCTAAAATATGGCGCACATGAGCGATTACCTTTTCTTCTTTATGCTTCAATTCGTCGTCTTTCACATATTTCAGCGAAGCAATCATTTCCTGAAAAGTCGCATTCATAAAATGTAGGGCTTTGTAATTTTCGCCTTTATCTAAATTATGCTCAGACATAAGCATACAAGCATAAGCGATAGAATTCAGCGAATTAAAAAAGGCTCTATTCAAGTCTTCCTCTATCAAGTTATCACTTCTTATTTCTTTCTCAACCAATTCTAAATCTTCTACCGCTCGATCCATATGAGCTTCTGAAGCACTATCAGTGTATTGCTCAATCACTCTCATTTGCATCATGGCGTCTTCGAGTTCATTTACAGCCCCACGATAATCACCATTTACAATCAAATGACGTGCATTAGAGAGGCTTTTCATGGGAGCTAATGCTCGGTCAACAGTGAGCTCATCATGCAACATATTTACCAAGTGAAGTACCGCAATAGATCCTAGGATAAGCAGGATACTCGAGATCGCAGTGGTTTTCTTTTCGACAGGCATCTTTCTGAATTGTTCTTTAGTGTTCAATTAAGCCAGTAAAGTACGAAATAATCCTGAAAGCGTTCCTTATTCAATCTGATTTTGAATAGAATATTACCTACCTATTGAAAAAGTCCAGTTAATTGTAAAAGATGGCCAACCACAGCCTGACAGGCCTCCTTTAGCTACAATATTTTTTATTCTTATCTGATCGCTTATATTTGATACGGTTTAAATAGAGAGGGCAGATGGCCCTCTTTTTAATTTTTAATAATTTCTAGGAAAAAGATATGAGTAATTTGATTTACGTGCCAATCGCATTGGCCTGTCTAGGACTTGTATTCATGTTAATGAAAATGGCATGGGTGAAAAAACAAAGTCCTGGGAATGAGAAGATGCAAGAAATCTCCAAAAACATCAAAGAGGGTGCCTTGGCTTTCTTGAGTGCCGAATACAAACTATTAGCCATCTTCGTAGTAGCCGCTTCTATAGCATTATTCGGTATTTCTACTTTGGTAGCAACTACCAGCTGGATGATCGTCCCAGCCTTTATCATTGGTGCTATTTTTTCTGCTGCTGCTGGCAATATCGGCATGCGGATCGCCACTGAGGCCAACGCCCGAACTACAGAAGCAGCCAGAACCAGTCTCCCCAATGCCCTAAAAGTTTCGTTTGGCGGTGGTACTGTGATGGGATTAGGAGTAGCAGGCTTAGCCGTTTTAGGTCTAAGCTTGTTCTTTTTAGTTTTTGTCAAATCTTTTATGGGCAATGGCTCTTTCTACAACGACATGACCATGGTACTTGAAGCCCTAGCTGGCTTCTCTCTAGGAGCCGAATCTATCGCGCTTTTTGCTCGTGTAGGTGGCGGTATATATACCAAAGCCGCTGACGTAGGTGCTGATCTAGTAGGCAAAGTCGAAGCAGGTATCCCGGAAGACGACCCCAGAAACCCTGCAACCATCGCCGACAACGTAGGCGACAACGTAGGTGATGTCGCGGGTATGGGGGCTGACCTTTTCGGGTCTTACGTCGCCACCGTATTGGCCTCTATGGTACTAGGCAACTACATTATCAAAGACATGGCCGATGCTGGCCTAGTACTCGATACCTTTGGTGGCATGGGACCTATCTTGCTACCCATCATGATTGCAGGAGTGGGTATTGTTTCTTCGATCATAGGTACTTTTCTAATCAACATCAAAGACAATTCTGCTAAAGAAGCTGACGTTCAAAAAGCATTGAACACAGGAAATATTGCCTCTATCATCCTCACGGCTATCGCTGGCTGGTTCTTGATCGACTATATGCTCCCTGAGACTATTATAGGCATGAAATTTTTCGGAGAAGGCACCATGGACATCCCTAGCCGTCATGTATTCTATGCTACTTTGGTAGGGCTTGGGGTTGGGTACTTGATCTCTATGTTTACCGAATACTATACTGCCCTAGGCAAGAAGCCTGTGATGGACATCGTACAAAACTCATCTACAGGAGCTGCTACCAACATCATTGCTGGTTTGGCTACTGGTATGATCTCTACCTTCTCTTCAGTAATCCTTTTTGCAATCGCCATTTGGGGATCTTACGAATTGGCAGGATTCTACGGCGTGGCTATCGCTGCCTCTGCTATGATGGCAACTACTGCTATGCAGTTGGCCATCGACGCCTTTGGCCCTATCGCGGATAACGCTGGAGGCGTAGCCGAAATGAGCGAATGCCCTGCAGAAGTAAGAGAAAGAACTGACATTTTAGATTCAGTAGGTAATACTACTGCTGCTGTAGGTAAAGGTTTTGCAATTGCGTCTGCTGCCTTAACGGCACTAGCTTTGTTTGCCGCCTATGTCACCTTTACTGGTATCGATGGGATCAACATTTTCAAAGCGGACGTATTGGCGGCCTTGTTTATCGGCGGTATGATCCCAGTAGTATTTTCTGCTTTGGCCATGAAATCTGTAGGTAAAGCAGCCATGGAAATGGTAATGGAAGTAAGACGCCAGTTCAAAGAAATCCCTGGCATACTAGAAGGCACTGGCAAACCCGATTATGCCAGATGTGTAGAGATTTCTACTCAAGCAGCCTTGAAAGAAATGATGCTCCCAGGTGCCTTGACTATCATCACTCCGATCATTATCGGGTTTGTAATGGGACCTGAGGCACTGGGTGCCTATATGGCTGGTGTAGCAGTATCTGGTGTGATGTGGGCCATTTTCCAAAACAACGCAGGTGGTGCTTGGGACAATGCCAAAAAATCATTTGAAGCAGGGGTGATGATCAACGGAGAGATGACCTACAAAGGCTCTGAAGCACACAAAGCTGCCGTAACTGGTGATACTGTAGGTGATCCATTCAAAGATACTTCAGGGCCATCTATGAATATCCTGATCAAATTGACCTGTCTGGTAGGCTTAGTAATCGCTCCAATTTTGGGAGAAGTATATGGCACTGGTGGACACGGATCTGAAGTGAAAATGGAAATGATGGGATGTAAGCACGAAGGACCTTGTACGGCTGCTTGTCATACCAAAATGGACAAAAAAGAATGCAAAATTGGCTGTACGAAGGCATGCTGCGCAAGCAAAGGCGAAACGAAAACTTGTAAGCCTGGATGTACAAAAGCTTGTTGCGCTACAAAAGGTGCTAAGAAAGAAATAAAAATAATCATGTCTGGCGAAGAGACCAGTACTACAGCAATCGTAGAAACGAAATCAATAGTGGATGGAAAAGAAACGGTAAACGTAGATACACTATCAGGCTCAAAAACTGAAGTAGAAGCCCAACTGCAAGAATTAAAATAAGCTTTGATAAAAACTAAAAATAGCTCAGGGCTTAAACCTTGAGCTATTTTTTTGTCTCAATTTTTCTTGAGCAAAATCCAAAGTCCAGACATCGCAATCATCACTACGGCCAGTGAGGCCATGGACATGATGCCATCTCGTACTCCTTTCCCTAAGAAATTAAACATGTTGTACTTGTGCAGAAAAATGAAACTCAAGATTTCAGCTCTGTTCTTATCTCTCACAATCGCCCCTGGGATACCCGAACTAGGTTCCACAAAACACGTCAAGTGATCTGGCGTATCAAAAGCCACTTTCACCACAGGCAATCGTTTGTTGATGAAACCGTACTCATTATAAAACCGGGTAATCAACTCTGGCTCTGCCAGCAAAGGAAAATCCTGTCCAGCTATCTCAAAGGCACGCTGTGTCGCGTAAGCCAAGTCTCCGTTGACTAATGGCATCAATCGATCTACACTCAAATAAACAACCGATGTATTAGCTTGAGCCAAAACGATCCGATAGTACCACTTACCATTCAAGACTTTCAAAGACATTTGCCGAACGGCAGTCCCTGCTTGACGAATCGCAGACATAGGATTTGCCTCTAACTGTCCCACTCCGATAGTAGCCCATGCTGGCCCTTGCCCATTCAAATCATACGGCTCAAATTTTTGTAGCGAATGATACGCTCCGCTAAAAGAAAACATCAACAAAACAATAGACACCGCCACGGCTAATTTTCTATGTCTGCGGCGTGGTTTCATTCGTTCAGAAGTATTGGTAGTGGCATTTTTAGTACTGAAGAAAATAACGAGGCCTAGTACACCCGTCACAAAAACCAAAGAAGAAAACACCAATACGGCTACTTTTTTGGCATATGAATTTTCACCTAAAAAATCCCAATTATGAAACATAGAAAACACCCATAAAAAGCCTTTTCGGAGCCTATCATTGAGTGTACCCAACCTAGACGATCCCGTGTGTACATACACCTCCATACCATCCGCCCGATCAAATGCCACTCGATAAACTGGCAGCAGCCTGTTGATAATTTTATACTCTGCCGTATATTCATCTACTCGCTCGATCTCGACAATCCCTGCTGTCTGATCCCCTAAAAAGTATCGAGCCAACTGCTTGGCATAAAGCTGATCGCCATCGACTAGCTCACTACCATCTGCCCAACTATAGTATTGCCATTGGCCAGTAGCCGTTTGGATCTGGTAGTATGGCTGGCCATCTACTCTAACCAAGCGAAGGTCTTTTATTTCTGTCTTGTCTATAGGCAAATCTTGTAGATCGACAGCCGTAGCATCCGTTTCAAATGGCGCTTGTTTCAAAAACATTTCGGCAGGGGAAATCTTGAAGAAATGTCCCATCAATGGATGCATCAGCCCACTCAGACACCACATTAATACAGGCAATAAACACACGGCACTGAGCCATCGATGCCAGAGATATAATTGTTTTCTTTTCATAATTTTTTGAATGAACAAGATGGCTCGATAATGCTAACCATCTTGTTACAAGTTCTTTTATTTTTGAAATTTGTAGGCCAACCCTACATTGAAAGTACGTGGATCTCCTGGTTGATAATTAGTCCCCCAAGCAGACTTCGTTACATTAGTCGCATAGATTTTATCACCCACATTCATGATGTTGAGCCAAGTTTCAAAGCCTTTGAATTCATAACCGATACGAACATGAAAAATATCAAACCCTTCGTAAGTAGAAGTATTGGCGGCATCGGTATAGTATTCGTCCATATGCTGCCACTCTATGCCCACTCGCAAGCCTCTCACAAAAGACGGCCTGTAAGTGATCTCTCCATTGGCTATCCATGATGGCGCTGTAGCCATTTCATTGTTTGAAAAATCAACGCCTGACTCTACATAGTCTTTGAACTCATGCTGTGCGTTAGTTCCGCTCAACCGGATGTACAAATCACTGATCGGCTTGTAGTTGAACCCATACTCTACTCCTCGATGCACAGTCTCTCCAGCATTTTCATTGGCATAGTCTCCACTAGGCTGCTGCACGTTGATGATTTCATCTTTGCCATTGAGCTGGTACACTGCCACGTCTATCGATGCCTTATTATTGAGCAAAGCAAACCAGCCCCCCACTTCGTAATTGGTAAATACGGCTGGATCTAACGTAGGCACCTTTACGCCACGGTAAAGCTCGCTCACCTGTGGCGGCACAAACCCTTGGCTGAAGTTGGCATACATACCCGACCGTTGGCTAATCGAATAATTCAACCCAACCTTTGGCGTAAAAGCATTGAAGTGATTAGTTTCATCTGGAGCCCCTGAATAAGCATTAGATGGCAAGTGATTGTCGTACACATAAGTGAACCTATCGAATCGCACAGCAGCCGTCACATGCAGTTTGGCTACAGGATTCAATTCCAACTGCGCATAACCTGCATAGTTGATCAAATCCGTTTCATAGTTCGTCAACACTGAATCTGATGGAGTAAAACCGTCGTACACACCTGCATCTGTTTTGTGTACACTGATATAATTAGCTAAATAAGAACTTGGGCTATAATCCAAACTCGCCCCTGTGGTCATAGAAGAATTCCAGAAGTTCAACACTTCTTTGTGTTGTAAAATCAATCCATAACTGTTGAAGGAATTGTCATTGACTTCGGAGTGCGCTAGGTTTTCATCTCCACCAGGGTTAGCCCAAGGGGAATAATCGTCTTTGATTCTGTAAGAAGGATTTTGCTTCACAGAATTGCTACGATAGAAAAAAGTAGCGGACGATTTAGATCCTCTATCCCAATAATAATCTAGGGCACTTTTGTAACGCAACGCCTCCACATCTCGATCGGTAAAAGTCTGAAACGAAGAGTACTCCTGACCATAAAAACTAGCGCTATCCAAACTACCAGCAGCATCCGACCGATAGTTTACGTAAGTCATGCTATTGGACCACAGAGCCTTTTCGCTCAATTCTACTGTAGCTTTTAGCGTCAGCGCAAATTTCTCATAGTCGCTATGGTCTCTGTAGCCATCTACTCGCGTGGCGTAGTTGGTAGAGGCCACCACGCCTACTTTGCCATAAGTATCCGAAAACATCAAGTCTCCCCGTTTGTACCCAAGGTTATTGGCCTGCACAGAGGCTTTTGCTAACAATGTAGAAGTAGGGTTGAGCGTGATAAAATTAACTGCTCCCCCAATGGCTTCACTACCGTATAGCGAAGAAGCCGGCCCTCTGATTACCTCAATATTTTTGAACGAAGCCATATTCATTTCGATCAATGCATTATGATTGAACACACCTGTGGTACGAACAGGCACACCGTCTTCGAGATATAAAAACAAGCTTTTGTAGCTCAACGGCTGCCGAATTGCCATACTGTGCTGCTCATTACCCAAGTCCACCATGTATACCCCTGGTGTTTTGTTGAGTAGCTGATCTGTGCTAGTGGCTTTAGCTTCTTCGATTTGCTGAGCCGACAAACTAGAAATTGCCACTGGTGTTTCGGATCGCATTTGCGCATCTCTACTTGCTGAGATGACGACCTGATTGAGTTCTACGCTTGACTGAGCCAATTCGACCTGATCAAAATCAGCTGTTGCTTTCATTTGAAGAGTTTCATACCCCAGATAGGAAATAGAAATTTCCTGATCTATTGGTACTTGGAGCTGAAAAGCACCCATTAGATCGGTAATAGTACCTTTAGCTTCTCCTTTGATCACAATATTGACTCCTGGTATAGGTTCTTTAGTTTGCTTATCGACTATAATACCCGAGACGTTTTGCTGAGCTATCGATACAGACACACTTACACATAATATGGCTAGTGTAGCCTTTATTATTCTTTTCATTATAGAATATCGTATGATGCATGAATCCTTTATAGACGCATGCAGTTATGTTTATTTTAAATTTTAAACACCATGTTCGCCAAAATGTAGAGATGGCAAAGGTGGTTTGTGGCGATATTCAGATTGATAAAAATGTATTTTCCCGAAAAGGAAAATGATTCTGAATAGCCAAAAAGAAGTGATTTTAAGCAAATTTGGGCGGTGGAGAAGCCACATCGCCATATATAGAATAATAGGACTGAAAATAATACACCATTCCTCCTAGTAATAAGCCTTGACCCAACTGAGCAAAAGATGTATTGGTGTCTATCAGGATGTGCATCAATACTTCGTGACCCAATTTGACTTGCTGCATCGGGCGGTCTGCGGACGATTCTTCGTTCGCATATTTAGCCAACTGCTCTTCTAGGTTACAAATATCCTCGCATCGAGTGAAGCCCGCATCGAGTTTTTCAGTATCGAGACTAAGCACGGCATAATCCTTAGACAAAGCATACTCCACGTAAGGCACGAAAGGTTTCGCCCAGACAAGGGTGTATAATAGTAATAAAGATATAGCGATGATGCGGTTCATTCACGGCGAATTTAAAGCTTCCCTCAAAAAAACAGCTATAGTTTTAGGTAATAAGAAGCGAGCAGCTCATTAAATTTATCAGAATGCTTCCTCCCTTCTCTAATAAGAAGCTCCTCGGGCTCCAACGACTGAGACTGAGGAGAGACCAAAGAAATCACTCGAAATATGGCTGCACTGGGTTGGTTTCGAATGATGAGAGCAGGTTGACAAAAGAGTCCTATCTGCTCGGCAGCTTGCTTAAACTGCTGCGACTCCAACTCTGGGTACAGGATGTAAGCACAACCATCTGCGGATAAAAGGATCTTGAGGGCTTCGGCTAAAGAAGCCTTGCTAAAATCTAAAGAGTCGTGCTTGGCTAAATTTTTATTTTCGGTCTCAGCCTTCAGGCTGTTAGTAAAAAACGGAGGGTTGGACACAATCAGATCATAGCGATTATTATTGTTTTTGGCATAATCAAAGATATCCTGATGGATCACAGACACTCTATTTACCCACGGCGAAGCAGCTACATTTTGTGCAGCTTGCTGCGCTGCCTGTTCATCTAACTCCACGGCATCAATCTGCCCATCGATCCGCTGTGCCAGCATCAGAGCCAAAAGCCCCGTACCAGTACCAATATCCAAAATCCGGCTAGGCTTAGCAGCAGCCACCCAAGCCCCCAAGAGACATGCTTCTGTACTGACTTTCATAGCGCATAGTTCCTGATGGATGATGAATTGTTTAAACTGAAAATAGGAATTGGCCATACTGCTTTTTTTATCTTTCGAAATAAGATTACAAATTATCGGAATTATTTCCCTTCTCACATGGTTAATGGATTAGAAATTTTAAATTCAAGATTTAATATTCACTGATAGATTCAAACCCACCATTTCCATGGAAAAATCATACTACGATCCAAAGGATCTTAAGAAATTTGGCAACATCTCAGAGTTGCAACCCAAGTTGGGAAAAAAATTTTTCGACTACTACGGCGAAGTATTCAAAGAAGGCGCACTGACTCAGCGAGAAAAATCTTTGATCGCCCTAGCTGTATCTCATGCAGTACAGTGCCCCTACTGCATCGATGCCTATACTGCCGACTCGCTCGAAAAAGGCGCCGACGAAACCCAAATGATGGAAGCTATTCATGTAGCGGCAGCGATCAAAAGCGGCGCAGTACTCGTACATGGCGTACAGATGATGAATAAGATTGATGATTTGACCATGTAAACCAATCGTCATTGTACATAAGAAGGAGCTACAAGATCGACAGTCCAGCAAAAAGGTGATGATAAAAAAGAAATTCAATTGAAACATGATTAAGGAACGAAAGATATCCCTACAAGGCCAAGACCATAAACTGTCGCATACCGACAGACAGATAAGCATATTGGAAAATTTGGCCCAAGTCAGTTTTGCCGACCAGCTAGAAGGACTAGGCCAGTCTTCTTTCAAACCAACAGGGATTGATGTTTTTCAAGTGAATATGGGCAAAATGTGTAATCAGGTCTGCAAACATTGCCATGTAGATGCTGGCCCAGATCGCAAAGAAATCATGACGCGCGAGACCATGCAACTGTGCCTAGACGCGCTAGACCAATCCGATATCTCTACAGTAGACCTCACTGGTGGTGCCCCAGAGATGAACCCTGATTTTCGCTGGTTTGTAGAGGAGCTTTCCTCCCGAGGCAAACACATCATCGTTCGTTGCAATCTCACCATCATTCTGGCCAACAAGAAGTATCACGACTTACCGGAATTTTACAAAAAAAACAAGGTAGAAGTAGTGTCATCGCTGCCTCATTTCTCGGCTCGTCGCACAGACGCACAACGTGGCAACGGTGTGTTTGAGAAGTCCATCGAAGCATTAAAAATGCTGAATGCCGTGGGCTACGGTCTGCCAGATGCTGAGCTAAAACTCAATTTGGTTTATAATCCATCAGGAGCTTTTTTACCCGCCAACCAAGCAGGACTAGAGGCCGATTTTAAGCGAAAGCTAAAAGAAGGGTTCGGTATAGATTTTCATGAACTGTATGCCATCACAAACTTGCCCATCTCTAGATTTTTGGATTACCTAGTGGCCTCAGAAAACTATGAAGACTACATGCAAAAACTCATAGATGCCTTCAATCCTGCTGCAGTAGATGGAGTGATGTGTCGAAACACCATCTCAATCGGCTGGGACGGCTACCTATTCGATTGCGATTTCAACCAGATGCTCGACCTCAAAATCAATCATGGAGCACCTAGTCATATCCGTAACTTCAATACGGACTTATTGTCCTCAAGAGAAATCATACTCAACAATCACTGCTATGGCTGCACTGCTGGTGCTGGGTCTAGTTGTGGAGGAACGGTTGTTAATGAAGGCTAACAAGGAGGCTAACAAGCTAATCTTGATCTATTTTTAAAATTATTCCTGAATAATGAACTACCTAGAAACCACCAAAGACATATACAAAGCGGCAGCGTTAACTCCAGATGTAGGTCTCTGCTGCACTACCTCTCCAATCTGGCAACTGCCAGGGCTAAGCATGCCCAAAATCATGCAGGAAATGAACTACGGCTGTGGCACTACTGTGCACCCGAGGGATTTGGTAAACAACCCAAATATTCTATATGTAGGGGTAGGTGGAGGCATGGAGTTGTTGCAGTTTGCCTACTTCAGCAGAAAAAAATCTGGGGTCATCGGCGTAGATGTAGTAGACGAAATGCTAGAAGCCTCTCGCAAAAATTTCATACAAGCAGAAAAAGAGAATGACTGGTTTAGCAGCAGTTTTGTAGAACTCAAAAAAGGAGATGCACTTGATCTACCCGTAGCGGATGAGTCCATCGATGTGGCTGCGCAAAACTGCCTGTTCAACATATTCAAGGCTGAAGAACTCAAAAAAGCACTTCAGGAAATGTATCGGATACTAAAACCTCATGGGCGTCTGGTAATGTCTGATCCCATTTGCGATCAAGCCATGCCTGAGCACCTGAGAGAAGACGAAAAGCTACGTGCTTTATGCCTGAGCGGCTCTATTCCGATGAAAGATTATATCAAAATGCTCACCGATGTTGGTTTTGGCACTGTAGAAATTCGCGCCAAGCGCCCTTACCGAATTCTGTCGCAGAATCATTACGATGTACAAGAAAATATCATCATAGAAAGTCTGGAGGTCTGTGCCATCAAAGACCCCATGCCTCCCGACGGCCCCTGTGTATTTACTGGAAAAGCAGCTATTTACTATGGTACAGACGAATACTTTGATGACAAAAATGGACACGTACTCATGCAAAATCAGCCTTTAGCGGTGTGCGACAAAACTGCTGAGGCATTAGCAGGTTTGGGGCGCAACGATTTACATCTCACCTCCTCCACTTTCTTTTACGACGGCGGAGGATGCTGCTAATTTCGCGAGATATTCATCAATGGATACCTTTTTGTCATAAGCACAAGGCATCCAACTGGCATCTTTTGTTAAATTTGAGGCTTATTCGATAAGCACATGGCAATAGACAAAAATACCGTTCAAAAATTGGCTCAATTATCTCGACTAGAATTGAGCGAAAAAGAGCAAGAAAAACTAAGTACCGACTTAGGCGACATTCTAGATTGGGTAGAAAAATTAGAAGAAGTCAACACGGCTGATGTAGCACCTTTGGGCAATGTAAACGAAGAGCCTATTCATCTCAGAATCGACAAATCCGACAATTATTTCTCTGGTGAAGAAGCGCTTAAAAACGCCCCAGAAAGTGATCAAGGCCATTTCATCGTACCAAAGGTACTCAACTGATCTCATGAACAAATTCGCTTTCTGGAATGAGTGGGAAGCTCCTTTCCAACTCACTTTTAAATTGATTGCAGGACTTCTTTTGGCCACAATCGCCTCCTTTTTAATCATACATTGGGGAGGTTTGAGTCCTTTCTATTACTGGAAAATCACTGGCTATTTGGAAAATCTGAATTTTCCGATTTTCTCCAATCATTCTGCATTCATAGAAAGTACAGTAAGTATCGACTTGCCTCTGATCTTTCAGAAAGTTTTTGGAGGATCAAAAAGCCTCCCCTTGGGTTACACCTATGCTTACCTTATCGTCTTATATGTGAGCCTAGTCGGCTGTCTGTCCATTGCCACCTACTTAAAAAAATTCTGGTATTACCTGGCCATGGGGCTTTGGATATTACTCATTATGCTGAGTGGCATCGGCAAAATTGGCATTTTCGGGCTATACGACGAATCCCCTATCATTCTCATCACGTTGTTGTTTTTGCCCGCATCTTATTATTTCAATTCTATCAATGAAGAGGTAGGCCTAGGCTGGAGATTTTTGATTTTCTTAGGATTGCTAGCTGTCACTTTTGGATTGATTTATCTTGGAAGCTCATACCATGAACCCCTCCTATTTTTAGCTAGATTTTCGTACCTGCCAGCAGCACTGATCTGTGCCATTTTCATCCTTATCATCGGGCACGAGATCATTTACGGAATTCTTTCGCTTACGACACCTTATGTCAAGTCGTCTACCAACAACACCACCCATTTCATCCTATTGAGCCTAGTCTACTTACTCAACCTTATGGCCGTCTACCTGAAGCATATCGGGTATTTGGACTGGAACATCTACTACCTCAATTCATTTGCTGCCTTTACTGTTTCGGCTATTTTAGGCATATGGGGAATCAAATCACGCGAAGGTAGATACGGCAAAACCTTGCCTTTTTACCCCTATACTGGACTCCTCTACTTGGCCTTAGCCGTGATCACATTCGCCACCTTGGCGTATCAAGCACTACACGCAAATGACCCATTCATAGAGTCCATGCAGTTTCTAATCTTATATAGTCACATCGGGTTTGGGTTGATGTTTTTCCTTTACATTATTTTCAATTTTATCAACCAGCTGAAACAAAACCTACCCGTACATCAATTTGCCTATGTGGAGGATAATTTCCCATATATTTCTGCAAGACTGGCGGGAATGATCGTAGTAGCCGCCTTATTTTTTCGCGCCAACTACTCTAGTTTTTATTTGAGTGTAGCAGGCTATTACAATGGACTAGCGGATTTGAATTTAGCCCTCGGCAAAACAGACGCGGCCAATTATTACTACAAGGAAAGCACGGCACAAAGCCAGCTAAATCATCATGCCAATTTTCAATTGGCGCAAGCCGAAAAACGACCAGCCCACCAATTGGCCTACCTTAAAAATGCCACTAAAAAACAACCAACTCCCTATGTATATGCCTCGCTGGGCAAAGCATACGAAAATAGCAGTCAGTTTTTTGATGCCATTTTCACCTATCAGGAAGGGCTTCGCAAATTCCCTAAAAACTGGGCGCTGCAAAACAACCTAGCACTGCTATACAACAAAACCAATGTCGCGGATTCGGCTATCTATTATCTGAAAAATAGTACTCCAGGTAGTTGGGAACAAACCATTGTAAATACCAATCTCAAAGCGGTATCTGCCATGCATGGCTTGGCAGACGACAGCGACAACAAAGATTTGGAAAGGTTCGACCTGCAAAGCAATGCCCTTGCCAATCGCTTAGTAGCTGCAGACACTAGCCATCTGGCCTTTGTAACTCAACCGCAATCTCCTGTTCTAAATCTATTTACCTATAGCTATCTCAAAAATCTTGGGCTTTATTGCCATCAAAACAAGCTACTTCAATACCTTCAAATCATCGATCGCTATGAAAATATACCTGAGAATTCGTCGTTCAGAAAAGAACTGGATCTAATCAAGGCATTGAATCTCTATCAGGCAGGCAGAGTATCTGCTGCCATTGAGATCATTTATCAAATCAAAGAAGTGGAAGAAGAGGAAAGCGGCAAATGGAACACTCTACTAGGCAAATGGTCTCTAGAGCAAGGCGCCCCTCTACAAGCCTCTAAGTACCTAGAAGCAGCCAGGGAAGTTTATTACCCAAAGGCATCAGCAGATTTGGCACAAGCCTACTACCAACTCGGTGATCAGTCTCTTGCCTTGTTTTTGCTCAGCAAAGAGAGCCTCTCCAATGACTCGATCAATCCCACACAGGCTGCCGCATGGGGCAAACTCTTTGAGGCAATGCAGCAAAACAAAGCCTCGTGGAAAAGCTATTCTTTTGAAAGAGAAAAGCAGCTTTTGGCAACAGCCAAACAAACAACTACTAACAAAAGGATATATTATGAGCAACTAGGGATAGACAATCCCTACTACGAAGAAGGTGTAATTGCTGCTGCGAAGTATTTCCTAGAGGAAGAGAAAAATGAAGAACTGGCCTACCGCATATTGCATCAAGGTATCTCCATCAATGAATATTCAACCCCACTGATCAAAGCATATATCGATCACTGTCTACAAACAGGATTAATCGATTTTGCAGAAGACACATTGATTAAACTTTATGATATTTTGCCCAAAACCGAATATGAGGCTTACGAAATGGCATTCAAAACCCGAAAAGAAAATGCCCAGGCCCATTTAGACCATAACTGGTAGTACCCAAAAACAACATCCCCATGAAAAGACTGATAGGCCCCTTCAAAGAAATAATTACCATGAGCGAGGCGCCACTCAAAGGTGCACTAGCAGAAGATGCCCTCGGACTCATTAGCAAAGGCGGTATACTGATCGAAGATGATCTCATTGTCAAAGTAGGCGCATTCTCTGATCTGAAAAATGAAGCCAATAGCATAGATCGAATAAAGGGCGATCATGTACTAATGGCAGGACTGATCGACAGCCATACACATATTTGTTTTGGAGGGTCTCGGGCTGGCGATTATGCACAGCGTGTAGCTGGCAAAACCTATCAAGAGATCCTGAAAAATGGCGGGGGCATCCATGATTCGGTCAGCAAAACCAGAGCTGCCAGCGAAGAAGACCTTACTGATCTGGTAAAAGCAAGATCCAAGCGCCATTTAGAAGAAGGAGTCACAACAATCGAAGTAAAAAGTGGCTATGGCTTATCAGTAGCTGAAGAACTGAAAATGCTTCATGCCATCCAATCTGCTAACGAAAAAGTACCCGCAGACCTCATTTCCACTTGTTTGGCAGCACATGTCTGCCCTAAAGAATTCGACAATCATGAGACCTATTTAGAGCATATCGCAACCAAGCTCTTTCCTGAATTGAAAACGAAAAATCTAACAAATCGCATTGACATTTTCACCGAAGATGGTGCTTTTGACCCTATACTGTCTGCTAAATACTTAACTCAAGCCAAAGCTGATGGGTTTGACCTCACAGTACACGCAGATCAATTTACTCCTGGCGGCACAGCAGTTGCTATATCAGCAGGCGCTGTGAGCGCAGATCATCTCGAGGCTATTTCCGATGCCGACATAGCACTCCTCGCGGCATCAGAAACTGTAGCCACCGTACTGCCTGGCGCTTCGCTTGGACTGGGCATGCATTACTCCCCAGCCAGAAAGCTGCTAGATGCAGGCTGCTGTCTCGCCATAGCTACGGACTGGAACCCTGGCTCGGCCCCTATGGGAGACTTGCTCATCCAAACAGCACTTATCGGCTCAGCAGAAAAACTGTCTATTTCAGAATGTATTGCAAGCATTACTTTCCGTGCGGCTAAGGCACTAAATCTTTCAGATCGGGGGCGAATAAAGTTAGGCCAATTAGCAGACTTGATTGCCTTTCCAGTAAGCGATCATCGGGAGATTTTCTATCAACAGGGCAAAATAAAGCCTAATAAAATATGGAAACGCGGTGTACAGGTGGTAGGCTAACTACTCGTCAAAATCAATTATACAGCTTCTCACCTGCCTCTATCGCAATTGGCAACTGATTTTCTACTGGCGGCAAAGGACAAGAATAGGTAGCACTGTACTCACAATACGGATTGTATGCTAAATTAAAGTCAAGAGTGACTTTTTTAGCTTTGTCAGAAAAATTCAAATTGAGATAGCGACCACCACCATAGGTAGTCTCGTCACTGGTCAGATCTGTAAAAGCCAAAAACAAACCGTCCTCCTTTTCATCGCCCTTTAGCACAAGCAGTTGCTGTGGTTGATCTTCAATCACAAACTTCAAATACGCATATTGGATATACACACGGAGTTCTCCGGCGGATGTACCCAACGTCAACTCACTACCATTTGAGATAATTTCTACTGAGGCTAGCACCTTCAGTTTTTCATTGATTGGGTAGTAATTCAATCGAATCGTTGAGTCTGCCGAGGCAAAAGGGGAATCAGGTGATTCGTTCATAAACTGTGTCGTTTCCTCCCTATCCTTAGTAATAAACTCGTCATAGGTCATTGTGGGCTGCTTGGACTCGCAAGCCCAGCATAAACTTACTACAAGCAGTACTAATACGTTTTTTAATATCATGACATCATTGATTGCTCTGAAAAGCTAAAATAGCCCTGATCGGTGAAAATGATGTGATCCAAAACAGGAATATCCAAGGTCTGACCTGCAGCTTTCATTTTTTTGGTGAGGCGAATGTCTTGTTCGCTCGGCCTGAGATTTCCTGAGGGGTGATTATGCGCCAACACAATTTGACTTGCCAGTACTTCAAGTGCTTTTTTGAAGATCAATTTGGCATCCACGACAGTACCCGACACGCCACCTGCACTAATCATTTCGGCCCTTAATAACTGATTGGCTCGATTCAAGTAAATGACCCAAAACTGTTCATGATCCAAATCCATCAAGTGTGGTTTTAGAAAAAGATACGCATCGGAAGCAGCCTGAATTTTAGGCTTCTTGTCTGGCTCCATTTCCTTACGCCTACGCCCCAGTTCCAAGGCACTAATGATCGCAATGGCTTTGGCTTCACCAATACCATTGAATTTTTTCAAATCAGCTAAGGACAACTTTGCCAACTGATTAAGGTCATTGCCACTAGCTGCAAGAATCATCTTAGCTAGGTCTACGGCTGAAATACGGGGCGTACCCGAACCAATAAGAATAGCGATAAGTTCTGCTTCTGAAAGAGCCGCTTTGCCTTTGATAATTAATTTTTCTCTAGGCCTGTCTTCTTCCGCCCATTGTTTAATGGACAGATTATCTGAACTATACATAGAGATTCTTTTATATGCTTTTTCTAAAATAAGACAAAGCAATTAAAAAACAAGAAAGGTATAAACAAAAAAAGCTCCCTTGAAAAAGGGAGCATTCAGTATTTTATAAACTTAACTCTGACTTATAGAGAAGCTACTAACTTAGTCAATTTTGACTTTTGGTTAGCTGCGTTGTTTTTATGGATAATGTTGTTCTTAGCCAACTTATCAATCATGCCAACAACTTTTTTCAACAGCTCTTGCGCTTCAGCTTTGTCGCTAGACTCCTTCAATCTCTTGACGAAAGTTCTAGTCGTTTTATGCTGATACCTGTTTCTAAGCCTTTTAGCTTCGTTTGATCTAATTCTCTTTAAAGCCGATTTATGATTTGCCATTGTCTAAAATGTTATATTCTTTTTTTAGGACTGCAAATTTAGAGCTATTATACATAAATACAAACCCAATTAGCTAAATAAATTTTAAGCCCCTTATTAGTTTAATAAAGGCATTTTTTGCTGTAATTATGTCTTCAGAAATACTAGTTTATTAATTTTTTAAGTTCATTTATGAGCAAAATAAAACGAACAGTCCTATTAAGCTTCTTTTTCCTTGCTGCAATAGATGCCCTTCCCCAGGCATCGAAATCAGACACCCTGCGCTATACCACTCCATCACTTCTTCATATAGACTCCGCCCGTTTGTATGGAGGCATAGAGGCTATCATCCACCAAGCACTAGACTCTGGGGCATTCCCTGGTCTGCCAGATTTTATTGGCAAAAGATGGAGAAATCTTCTTCCACAAATCATACGGATATCATACCTACGACAGCCTACTACCCGTACGCAATTCAAACCTATACGATTTAGCATCTATCACCAAAATCACGGCAACAACGTTGGCTTTGATGAAACTAGAAGAAGACGGGCTGTTTGATTTGGATAAAACCATGGGTTACTATTTCCCTTTCTTAGCCAAGTCCAACAAATCCGATCTCACGATGCGCAAGATACTAGCTCATCAATCCAGACTGAAAAACTGGATCCCATACTATGCAGAATCCCAGCGCAGAAACGGAAAATACAAAAGAAAGACCATCTCCACAGATTCTTCCAGCCAATATCCGTATCATATACCTGGCTCAGACTTGTTTCTCCACAAGGATTTCAAAACTGACAAAATATATAAAATGATCAGAAAGTCAGATTTGTACGACGAAGAAGGATATGTATATTCTGGACTGGCTTTTTATCTATTTCCTGATTTAATCGAAAGATTGTCTGGAGTGAGTTTTGAAAAATTTCTTGTTGAAAATTTCTACAAGCCTATTCAAGCCACCTCTTTAGGCTTTGACCCACTCAGAAAATATACGTTAGATCAGATTATACCATCGGAAGTAGATACTTTTTTCAGGATGCATACCTTGCACGGCGTAGTCCACGACGAAGGTGCCGCTGTCATGCTAGGCATCTCTGGCAATGCAGGGCTTTTTAGTAATTCCTACGACCTAGCCAAAATCTACCAAATGCTACTTAATGGGGGCACATACAATGGAAAAAGATACCTAAATCAAGAGACCATAACAGAATTTACCCGATGCCAATATTGCGATCAAGACAACCGCAGAGGATTGGGATTTGACAAGCCGCTCATTGAATACGACAGTATAAAAACCACAGTAGCTAAACTCGCCAGCCCAAACAGCTATGGGCATTCTGGCTATACAGGGACATTAGTTTGGGCTGACCCAGATCATCAATTACTATTCATCTTCCTGGCTAACAGAGTTTATCCTAGCCGGACTAATAGAAAGATCTACACCTTGAATATAAGACCACGGATTCACGACTTGGTATATGGTTTGATGGAGGAGGAAAATGAATGAAAAAACCTCGGAGCAGGTAAGCCCGAGATTTTTTTCATTCCATGCACCTGATTGTATTCTTAGTCTATTGATACTATTAATTACAAGTATAATAACATTTTCACGTAAAAAAATATTATTAATTCAATTAATTATTATTTAAGTACTATTTAAAATAACAATTACTCAACTATACATCGATTGGAATTGCCCTTAGAGCATTGCAACTTTACCCTCTGAATTACACCACTGCATGAATATCAAATACACGTTTCTTTTAGCCTTCTTCATTAGCTGCAATTGCGCTTTCGCCCAAATTGAAGTATTCAGTGAGCAGATCTCGCTCGATTCGGTAGTCAATAGCACTGCAGACGAACTAAATATAGTACTCAGCCCTGACGGACAATTGCTCTACTTTACACGAAAAAACCATCCTGAAAATGCTGGGGGCACAAAAGACCAAGGAGATATATGGGTCAGCGAAAAAAATAGCGGAGGTCTATGGACGCCTGCTTATAACCTCAAGGCCGTAAACAACACCAAAAGAAATAGCATCATCGGATTTATGGATGCAGGACGAGCCATGGTCATTATCAACGACCAAGAATTTGCACTATCCTATTACAACAACGGAAAATGGTCTACACCTACTTCATTCAAAATCCCATATTTCAATTCGAAATCTGAGGAGCTCAGCGCAAGCATTTCTGCCGACGGCAAGCATTTCTTATTCGGCATGGAGTCCTTTGGCAATTACGGTGTAGAGGATATCTACATTGCTCGAATGAAAGCTGATGGCTCATGGACAAGTCCTAAAAATCTAGGCTCAACGATCAATACACAAAATCAGGAAATTACCCCTTATTTAGCCGCCGACAACAAAACACTATTTTTCGCCTCCAATGGCCACGATGGACAAGGCAGCTTTGACATCTTCATGTCGGTACGCCTCGACGACACTTGGCAGCAATGGAGTCCGCCAGTAAACCTGGGTTCACAAATCAACACGAAGGGCAGAGAACGCTCTTTTACATTTTTATTGGATGAGGAATATGCCTATCTATCTAGCACCCAAAATAGTGACGGCTACGGTGATTTAAAAAAAGTAAAAATCAAACCTGACATTACACCAGAAGAGGTATTGAAAGATACTATTGAAGTGATAGATGTAGTAGAAGCACAAAACATCATAGCCATTAGTGGCCAGGTATACGATAAAAAAACAGGTAAAAAACTGATAGGAGCAGAGGTCTTTGTCACCACAGAACCTACTGAAAAAACTTACCAAACACTCACCAACTCTAGCGGAGAATTTAACCTAACTATAAATGAAGGCAGTGAATACAAAATAAAAGTAAAAGCGTTTCGATACCTCTCTACCGAAGCAGTAGTCACCGATGCCACCCTACTAAACAATGAATCCCTCACCTACCGCCTTGAACCAGTGATCGAAGGCAATACAGTAACACTCGAACATGTGCTTTTTGAGCAAGGGACTCCCTCACTTATCCAAGGGTCGGAGAAAGAGCTGAATCTAGTGGTAGAAATGATGAAATACAATCCTGATATCACTATTTTTCTATCTGGTCATACGGACAACCAAGGCAAAGCTTCACTTAATTTAGAGCTCAGCGAAAAAAGAGTACAAACCGTCAGTGAATACCTGATTTCGAAAGGCGTAGACAAGAAAAGAATCTCAGGAAAAGGATATGGAGGAATGAAACCAATTGCCAGCAATGCCAACGCAGACACTCGCAAACTCAATCGCCGAGTAGAATTTACTGTGCACAAGCTGAAAAAATAGCAATAAAAAAAGCATCAGACACTAGTGCCTGATGCTTATGGTAAATTGAGGTTATTCGTTTTTGGTTGTTTCTCTCAAGGAAAAACACATGCTAGTTTCTCACCACCTCTACCGTCTATCACGGAAACTATGCATACATCCAAAGATATTTCTTTTCAGATAAATTACACTAATCATTAGCTTTTTATTTACCTCCTAACGATTAACTACTTAACTGATAAGAAAAACAGAGCACTACTACTCTTTATTCAGAAGGATTCTCTAGCAGCCACTGCTTAGCCTCTTCCAAGTTATCAAAAAGGCATGTATTTCTACCCGTTAATCTAATCACAGATTTGGCGATAAGCTTGGCTACAGAATTGAGACCTACTATGGCTGTAGCAGAGACATATGGGGCATTTTTTCTAGCAATATCCGTGGTACGGGCAATGACCACCTTATTGAAACGCATCTCAGTCATATCCACGAGCGACAGTACCGACTTCAAAGGATACTTTGAAATAACCTGCACTGCCTCTGACATCACTACTGGAGAGTCGTCCACACTTAAATGCGACAAATCAGTAAATACAATGGTTTTATTCTGCTCATTAAGAATCGAAACGCCTGACATATAGGTAAAAGGTTTGGTTTATCAATACTCATAAAGATAACACCCTTTTGACTACTTTGAAAACGCCACGAAATTCCTTACTTCGTACGAATGTATGTCTCCACGATGTAGCGATCTACACCTAAGGCTTTATTTTCTTCCACGCCTTGTTGAATCAGCGTATCTCCTTTTATCTCCAATTCGAATTTGAAGGTATGTCCTTCCCAAGCACGTGCCGTACAAAATTCTAGCTGTTCCGTGTAAGTCTGGCCATCTAATGTATAATTGCCCGCTCCTGCGGCAAAGTAAGCCAACGAATCTCGTCCTTTGTTCACGTCATGATTCACAAATGAAAAATGATAAGGGTTGATAATTTTAATCATTTTCCTGCCTGGCACGAAGGTATTGATCGTTTCCCCTCCTTCTGTGGTTTCAGCCGCAATCAATTCCCAACTACCTAATAGAGTAAGTGGGCTTACACCTTTTTTATGAGCAGACGGCTGACAACTCATCATCACCAAAACAAGCCACACTCCTATCCAACGTATATTCATAATCATAACTAATCATTTAAAATTGAAAAATGGATTTGGGGTTAGAAATAATAGTCCAATTAAGCTAACCAATCACAAAAGATAATGCAAAATTATGCGAAATAGCGCAGGAGATTGATTCAGATAGCCGTTCACTAACCAGAATTTTTAGCTAATTTGCTCACTCATTTTTTGTGAATTTTTAATGCTAAGTCGCATGGACGAAAAATTAATATACGGGATACAGCAAATCGGCGTAGGAGTAGACGATGCTGAAAAAGGATTTGAATGGTATGCCAAAACCTTAGGGGCGGATTTATGCATCTTTGACGATGCCAATGAGGCTACCTTTATGGCCAAATATATGGGGGGTCAGCCACGCGCCAAAAGAGCCATTTTAGCAATGAATGCTCAAGGAGGAAGTGGTTATGAGATCTGGCAACATACTGGACGTACGCCACTTACCATAGAAGAACCTGTGCAGCTCGGCGATCTAGGGATCAACATCGCTAAGATCAAATCACAAAACATCCAAGCCAGCTTCGATCGCCTCAAAAAATCGGGCGTAACGGTTTGCACAGAAATCCACGCCGAACCAGACGGATCTAAGGGTTTCTACATCAAAGACCCTTGGGACAATCTCTTGCATATCAAAGAATTTGATTCTTGGTTAAAAAAATCAAAATGTGATGTAGGTGGCATTTGCGGCGCTACGCTAGGCGTATCAGACATCGACAAGTCTATGAAATTATACAGTAGCATATTGGGCTACGACCAAGTGATCTATGACAAAACAGGCACCTTCGAAGACCTAAAAGGTCTCAACAACGGAGAGGGACAATTCAGAAGGATATTGCTTACGCATAAAAAAGATCGTACAGGCGGGTTTTCCCCTCTTTTGGGCGACGGCCAGATCGAGCTGATCCAAGCGCTAGATCGCACCCCAAAGAAGCTTTTTGAAGGTCGATTCTGGGGAGATGTAGGATTCATCCATCTCTGCTTCGATATACGCAACATGAACGCACTCGTAGCCGAATGCAAAGAGAAAAATTACCCCTTTCAAGTACTCAGTTCTGAGCATTTCGATATGGGCGATGCCAATGGCCACTGGGGCTACATCGAAGACAACGACGGTACTTTGGTAGAATTTGTGGAAACACATAAAGTACCCTTGATCAAAAAAATAAACTGGAGCATCAAGCTCAAAAACCGTGACCCACACAAGCCGCTCCCTGGGTTTATCCTCAAAGCCATGGCGATCACCAAAAGAAGAAAATTTGACTAACCAGTACCCATGAACATAGAAAAGGCACTCCAACAACGCAGCGAATCTACATGCGAGCTCTGTGCTTCGGCAGATGAACTATCGGTACTAGTGGTAGAACCAAAATCTGGCGACACTACCGAGGAGTGCGCCTATGTGTGCAACACCTGCCAATCGCAAATAGACCAATCTACTGAAACAGACCCCAATCACTGGCGCTGCCTCAACGACAGCATGTGGAACACCCACCCTGCCGTACAAGTACTTGCTTGGCGCATGCTTTCAAGGCTTAAAAGTGAAGGTTGGCCACAGGACTTGCTGGACATGCTTTATCTCGAAGAAGATACATTGGCTTGGGCCAAAGCTACTGGCGAAGGAGAAGAAGAAAGTGACAAAATCGTACACAAAGACAGCAATGGCGCCATACTAGCCGCTGGCGATAGCGTAGTGCTGATCAAAGACCTCAATGTAAAAGGCGCCAACTTTACCGCCAAACGGGGCACTGCCGTACGAAATATCACGCTCACACACGACAATGCCGAACATATAGAAGGCAAGGTCAACGGTCAGCACATTGTGATCCTGACCAAGTTTGTGAAGAAATAATTACGATTCCGCTAGTCGATCTTTTACATACTCCACCTTCGTTTTGCCATGTGGAGCTGGCCTACCATCTTCGCCAATATTCACGAGTACGATACGATCTACGGTAATGATTTTTTCATGCGTCATTTTATTTCGCACTTCGCAGTTGAGCTCTAGCGAAGTACGGCCAAACTTGACAGGCTCTATGCCGATCTCGACAATATCTCCTTGACGGGCTGAACTCAAAAAATTGATTTCCGACATAAATTTAGTCACTACCTTCTGGTTTTCTAACTGAATAGCCCCGTACAAAGCCGCTTCTTCATCGATCCAAGCCAACAACTTGCCGCCAAACAAAGTATGGTTAGGATTGAGATCTTCGGGTTTTACCCATTTTCTAGTGTGAAATTTCATAGTTATCTACATTATATATAGTAAAGTAACTTGTACTATCGCTATTTGGTTTTGCTACCCAAATAGAGTTTCTCAATACCTACATAGATAAAGATAAATTATCTGCGACTTAGGCTCACTCTCCCTCCATATCACTCAGCTCTAAGTTGAGTGCCCTAGTCGAAATTTGTATTTCTACAAGAGAATAGGATAATGAAATCAGAAGTGAGAGTAAACTCCCTCCAAAAAGATAATTGGCTAAGACAAATCCCTCTTGAAAGAGAGCAAACATACAGGCAACTGTAAGCAAAAAACTCAATACACCAAAGGCCTGCATACGCCTTACAAAATTAAGCCTTTTACGAAGGCTCTTAATTTGATTGACTAATAAATGTTTAGACTCGGAGGTTTGATACTTGGCATGAAGGTTTCTAATCAAAGTCGCCAACGCCAAAAAACGGTTGGTATAAGCCAGAAGTAACAGCGTAATCGCCGGAAACAAAAGAGCCGGTGTAGAAATCTCTAATTGCAAATTGTTTGTTATTTTTTTTCGATCAGGGCGATCAATTGATCTGCATCCCATGGTTTGCCCACGCTACCGTCGAAGCCAAAGTTCTTGATTGCATTTCGAATAATCTCGTCATTGACATATTCCGAAATGATAATTCTGATCATATCAGGATACATATTCCCTACCTTCTCCAGCAGTTCTACACCTGTCATCTCTGGCATACGGTGGTCTGAGATGATGACATCATACTTTCCCTCCTCCATCAACTTCAATCCTTCGTTTGCACTCTCCACTGTGGTCACGTCATACTTTCGTTTAAAAGCAATTCTGAAAACGTTTAGGTTAGCTGCTTCATCATCCACGTACAGCAATTTGATCTTATCTGCCATAATTATCTTTCTTTCTCTTTTTCCTTAACTGGTACTGCAAAATACAAAATTATTCGAACATATCGACCCCTAGATTAAAAGGCCTCTCGTACCGAAAGGTAAAAAGCATATTGTCCGTTATCAGTAAACCCTACATCCATTCGGAAATTGAGTTTTTCATCTTTCATGGCTCGGAACCTACCCCCTAATCCATAGACCAAACGAATATCTTCTGCTTGAAAATCGCTAAATGAATGGAATACCTCTCCTGCCCCTACAAAGAGGACCCCTCCAAATCTCCAGAAAAGTTCTTGTCGTGCTTCTACCTGCACATAGACTGCTTGCCTATCTCTATACAAATTACGATGCTCAAAACCTCTTAATCGGCCACCTCCGCCTATTTTATTGAGTTTATAAAAAGGAATATCATCACCAGAGCTCATATCCATTTTGACTTGAAAAGCCAACACACTTTTAGGGCCAAACAGTTTCATGTATTGTCGATAATCCACTACAAAATTGGTATAATTATACTCGCCCCCAAAGGCCTTTCCAAAGAGCGTAATACCTGCATTAATCAAGCGTCCGTGCGTAGGCCACAGCGTGCTATTTCTAGTATCATACCGCATACCAGGTCCGACGCCCATATTAAACCCACCTGCTACACCTACAGGCGCATCACTGGCCAACAATCCACTATCCACTATCCCTTCAATCTTATTGTATTGAAAATCGAAAAGTAATCCAGCAAAGATCTTAGGGTTGATGGGCTTGAAAAGACTACCTGCCAGTTGTATATACTTGTCCGTATAAACCTCCGACATCTCTGGGTCAGTCTCATTACCGATTCCATAATAATTATCAGGAAAATCAAAAATACGTGCTTGCATATTCAGATTCATCCCATTATTAAAAAACAGATCAAAATCAGACTTGATTGTCACCTGCTTATTGGTAGTGAAAATAATATAGGGAGTGATCGACGAAGGTCGGTGAAAACCATGTTTGGACGATGGTTTATTAAAAACAAAGAAGGCTACCGTACCAAAACTAAACTTAGTCTCGGGCGAGTAGCCTACCGCTGGATAAATAGCAAATTTGAGTGGTTTCACCTCCACAGAGTCCTGCTCCTGTGCCCATCCGCAAAGCGAAGAGCACATCAGCACAAGACAGCAAATTTGAGATATCCTCATGTAGTTATTCAGCAGGCAATAGATCCAGTCCCAATTCATCCAATTGCTCTCTAGCAATCGGAGAAGGCGACTCTATCATCACATCGCGCGCAGAAGTATTTTTAGGAAAAGCTATAAAATCTCTGATAGAGTCTGAGCCTCCAAACATAGAACATAATCTATCAAATCCAAAAGCAATCCCACCATGTGGAGGTGCTCCGTACTCAAAAGCATCCATCAAGAATCCAAATTGTGCTCTTGCTTCTTCATCAGAAAAGCCTAAGTGTTTGAACATCATGGCCTGCGTATCTCTGTCGTGTATTCTAATCGACCCTCCGCCAATTTCCACTCCATTGATTACTAAATCATACGCATTGGCATGTACTTTTCCTGGATCTGTATCCAACAAGGGAATCTCTTCTGGCTTAGGTGAAGTAAATGGATGGTGCATCGCATGATATCGCTCGCTATCCTCATCCCACTCTAGCAACGGAAAGTCCAATACCCAAAGAGGCTTGAAATTCATTGGATCTCTCAGCTCCAAGAGATCTCCCATGTGCAATCTAAGTTCACACATTTGTTTTCTTGTTGCATTGAGCTCGCCTGACAATACCAAAATCAAATCACCTGGCTTAGCACCAGCCTTATCAGCCCATGCTTTCAAATCTTCTTGCGAATAAAATTTATCTACAGACGATTTGAAAGTACCATCCGCATTACATTTTACATGCACCAATCCTTTGGCACCTACTTGTGGTCGCTTCACAAAGTCGGTCAATGCATCGAGTTGCTTACGTGTAAACTCTGCACAACCTTCGGCACAAATACCCACTACCAACTCAGCCTGATCAAACACATTGAATCCTTTGTTTTGCGCTACGTCGTTGAGCTCTACGAATGGCATGCCGAATCTTACGTCTGGCTTGTCCGATCCGTACAATCTCATGGCATCGTCGTACTGCATGTGTACAAACTCACCCACTTCTACGTTGAGTGCCTCTCTGAACAAATGTCGAGTCAACCCTTCGAAGGTATTGAGGATATCTTCTTGAGTCACAAACGACATTTCGCAGTCAATTTGTGTAAACTCTGGCTGACGATCGGCTCTTAGGTCTTCATCTCTAAAGCATTTCACAATTTGGAAATACCTATCAAAACCAGATACCATAAGTAATTGCTTAAAAGTCTGAGGTGACTGTGGCAAGGCATAAAATTCGCCTTTATTCACACGAGATGGCACCACAAAATCTCTAGCACCTTCTGGTGTAGACTTGATCAAAACAGGAGTTTCTACCTCCATAAACTCCTGAGCAGACAGATACGAACGCGTAGCTTGCAGCATCTTGTGACGCAGCATCAACTTTTCGCGCACTTCGTCTCTTCTCAAGTCGAGGTATCTATATTTCATTCGGAGCTCTTCACCTCCATCAGTATCGTTGTCTATAATGAATGGAGGAACTTTTGAAGGGTTCAATACCTCCAACTCGCTCACTTGTATTTCTATTTCTCCCGTAGGGATTTTATCATTTTTCGCATAGCGTTCTACTACTTGACCTGTAGCCTTGAGTACAAACTCACGACCTACAGACTTCGCTTTTTCCACTATTTCAGTGGCTGTTTTACCCTCTTCGAATATGAGCTGAGTCATGCCATATCGATCGCGCAAGTCGACCCAAACCATTCCTCCTTTGTCGCGTACTTTTTGCACCCATCCACAAAGTGTCACTTCTTTACCGGCGTCCGCCAACCTCAATTCGCCACAAGTCTGTGTTCTCAGCATAATAAATTGTATTATAAAAAATGAAGGCGCAAATTTAATCATTGTGTTGTTTTGGGCTTCATCACTAGGTAGTTTAATTTTGATTTTTCACTAGCTTTAAAAAATTCGTAAATCATGGGCGTTATTTTATTTCTCAGTTTAATATTTTCCAATTTTCAATCTGATAATTTGACGAAAGTCAATGTAACAGAGGAGATTAATATGATGATCCCTTCGGACTTTCGTCTGATGACCGACGACGAAATGGCCAGTCGCTACTTTACTACAAAAAAACCTGTGGCTATCTATACCGACCAAACCGTAATGGTAGACCTCGGCATTAACCAAAGCGCAACAGAGTGGATTGTGGATGACCTTGAAATCATGGTGAGTTTTCAAAAGTCCAATATCTATAATTTCTACGACGACATAGAAATGATAGACCAAGGGATCAAAGAGGTAGATGGTAAAAAAGCCGCTTATTTCGAATTTATTTCTACAGTGAAGCCTGAAGGCAAATCCTTTCGCTCACAAAGCCCTGTAAAAAAATACACCTATATCCAATACATGATCGTAGGCGAGCACTCTTGGGTATTCAATTTTTCTAGTCCTGTACAGTTGCAAAGTATCTGGCAACCTCAAGTAATCAATATTATGAATAGTGTAATATTTCTTAAAAAGAAGAAATGATACCAGGTCTACACAGCGATGAGGCCTTCATGAAAGAAGCTCTCAAACAAGCACAATACGCTTTTGATGAAAATGAAGTACCTGTAGGTGCTGTAGTCGTATGTGACAACAAAATTATATCTAGAGCCTACAACCAAGTGGAAAAGCTCAATGACGTGACTGCCCATGCTGAGGTGCTAGCCATTACTGCCGCAGAAAATTATCTGGGCACCAAATATCTGACAGGCTGCAAACTCTATGTAACACTAGAACCATGCACCATGTGTGCTGGTGCTACCTACTGGTCGCAACTCGATGCAGTGATCTATGGCGCTAGCGATCCTAAGCGTGGCTATACGGCACTCGCCCCAAAAGCCCTCCACCCAAAAGCAAAAGTCACTCACGGTGTATTAGCAGAAGCTTGCAGCCAGCTCGTGACAGACTTCTTTGCTCGCATGCGAAATAAGGGCTGATAAATCCAAGGAAAATTGTAACCACCGTGATACTTCTTACGATTAGGGAAGAAGTACAACCTTGAATATATGATTACAAGAACGAAGTGGTTTGACCGAACTTTCGAACCCATTGCAGACAACTCCCTCCTTTTCGACATTATAGAACGCCTCGAAGGCACCGGCCTACGCATCGAACATAAACTCCACAACAGCGGCAGTGCCTATTTCCAGTCGTCGACCAAGCACAAATGGTCGATCAAAAAGCAAATTGGTCATTTGGGAGACGTAGAACCTCTGTGGCTAGAACGAATCAAACAAATCAAAGCTGGAGAAACCAGCCTAAAAGCAGCAGACCCCACCAACCGAAAAACAGACGAAGCGGCGCATGATAACAAAAAAGTGAAAGACTTGATTTCGGAGTTTAGCAGGCTACGCAGTAAGCTTATCGCAGAATTGCGAGTCAGCACCGCCGACCAGCTCAACCATGCCGCCACACACCCTCGTACTGGTCATCAGATGAAACTAGTAGACTTGGCTTACTTCGTAGCAGAGCACGACGATCACCATCTGGCCACCATTCACGACATGTTGATTGGAGATTGATTTTTAATACCGATTGGTATATTTTAAATCTTATTTGATTATCATTGCTTCGCTATGTTGACAAAAGCCGAAAAAACAACACAATTCATTTTAGAAAAGGTAGGCCCTTATTTCAATAAACACGGCTACACAGGTACGAGTCTATCGGCCATCACGGAAGCTACAGGCCTCACCAAGGGTGCAATTTACGGCAACTTCAAAGACAAGGAAGACTTGGCTCTACAAGCCTTCAACTACAATATCCGAAGAGCCATGAGCATCTTGCGTGAACGAATGAGTATGGAAGCAGATGGTCTAACTAAGCTCAAAGAGATCACAAGGTTTTTCAGAAAATACTATGCCACCGAAAAACTTTACGGAGGCTGTCCAATGATCAATGTAGGTATCGACTCTCTCAATCACAACAACACCCTATATAAAAGAGTAGTCGAAGTGATGAATAAACTGATTCAAAATATTGCCGACATCATAGAACAAGCCAAACAAGAAGGTACTATAAAACCCAATATTGACTCGCTAAAATTTGCCAATAAAATCTATGCACAAATACAGGGGGGCATATTCATAACCAGCATGCTAAAGAATGAGAGCCACCTAACCGAACTGATGAACCACATCGATCATATGATTGATACAGAAATGATTAAATAAAAAAATTTACCCAAACATATACCGATTGGTATTTTTTATTACCAGACAGATAACTCATGAAAAAATTGATCCAGCTTTATTTCCGTTTCCTCTCCTCATTGTCACCTAAACTTGCAGCGAATCAAGCCTTCGAACTCTTTCAGAAACCACTGAATAAAAAAATTCGCAAAAAAGAACTTCCATTTTATGAGACAGCCAAGTCTTTCTCCCTCAAACACCAGCAAGAAGATATTCAATGCTATGAGCTGGGCGACCCCACCCATCCACTGGTACTGATGGTACATGGTTGGGAGTCTAATGCGGCTAGTCTTTCTGCTATCGCCACCCCATTGGCAGAGGCCGGTCATCACGTGATACTATTCAATTTGCCTGCTCACGGCTACTCCAAGCTCAAGAAAACCAACATTAAAAGATGTAAGGATGTTTTTTTAGCTGTTGTGGCTCACCTCCAGCCTAAAGGTCGTTTTTCGATAATATCACATTCCTTTGGCTCTGCAGTTACTTCATTTGCCCTATCTAAAAGCTCCTATGCCGTCGATCAGCTGATATTCTTAACAAGCCCCAATGAAATCACAAACATCTTTAAGGAATTTGCAAACTTCATAGGCTTAAGCCAAAAGTCATTTCATCACCTATGCCGCAAAGCAGAAGCTATCCTACACGAGCCACTAGATCACCTCAAAGTAGAGGGACTTGGCAACAAAATAGATTACCAAAATCTACTGATCATTCATGACAAGGATGACAAAATCATCCCTAAATCTAACGCCGAAGAAATAACCAAACAATGGGCTAACGCTGACTTGAAACTGATCGAAAAAACCGGTCACTATAAGATGCTCTGGAATGACCAAGTGATCGACCATATCGTCTGGAGTCTAACAAAGAACAAGGAAGAGCATTTGAAAAAAATGATCTATGCCACAGCTTTTTAACACATTAAAATAAACGGAATTTGGCTTTACATACCGGTCAAAAAATACTCACTATTGAGTATTTTTTGACCGCAAGATTTCAAATCAGACATAGAATTTTGCATACCGAATGCTACTTAATAACTTGTAGTAAAATAATCCTAATTATTATGTCTTTATCCACAATGAAAACTTTCATCACCAGCACACTCTTGTTCTTAGCAATCACTACAATACAAGCACAGCAGCAAGAATTCAATCAGCTATTTAATGAACTAGAAAGTGCCATTGGCTTAGTAGAAACCAGCAAATACAAATACGAACCTGAGTTACTATTCGAGCACACCAGTGTGATCAAATACAGCTATACCAAAACCAGTCTCAAAGGCACTGTAAACACGTACGCTTATGAGTTGAACATTGCAGATATAGACCCCTATACCGTTCGAGAAAGTACCGAAAAAGATCTGATCGTTGTAAATATCAAAATCAAAAACAGTCAGGATTTGATTAAAACTTTCGAAGATCAGGAAGTAAAATCCTATACCGAAGAGCTACAAATCGTAGCCGCCAACATAGACAATGCCCGAAAGATTCGAAGTATTATAGAAAAGGCCATTCCACTGGCCGAAAAAATCATGCTCAACAAACTGAGCCTTTCTAACTATGACGAAATGCTGACATGGCTTACCGCCAATGTCAAAGATGCCACATACGCCGACGAATCGTACGCACAAGCCATGCAACCAGACCCTACATATGCGGGCAAGGTGAATTTAAGCATCGTAGAAACTGGCAAATCGACTAAGCAGTCCGATTACTCATTCAATCTCGCAGACATCAATGTAAATACGGTGCGTTTCGATATCAGTGGATCTGAATTTGGATTAGAGTTTGAAACCAAGCGTAAACACAATTTGATCAAATACATTGAAGACGGTGAATCAAAGCCATTCATCAACGACCTCGTGATCAAAACCAATAATGTAGAAGAAGCCAGAGATTTACTAACTGTACTAACACTCATCATTCCCGAAGCGGAGAAGCAAGTAGAAGCCTCTTTCCCTGTATTTGGCAACCAAACTGAGACACTCAACGCCGTATCTAAAAACACCAAAGCACTGACCTACGGCAGCGATACCTACGAACAAACTTTCAACGCCGACTGTCTAGCTGAATATGTGATTACAGAAATATCTGAAAGCAAATCCGAAAAAACACAATACAACTTCAACTGGATCGACATCAACGACAAAGTGATCGACTACAAAATCAGCGGTTCTAAAATGTACATCGAACTCATCACCAATAAAAAACAGAAACTCATAAAAGTGCTGGAAGATGGTGAGCTAGAGCCTTACGACGAGACGTTTAAACTCTACTGTGAAGATGCTGAGAATGCAAGGCGTCTACAGTATACCATCAAACAAACGATCGAAAAATGCAGACAAAACTACCAAGCAGAGGTACCTAACGAAGGTTTAAAAGCCAAAATAGACTGGCTAACTGGCGCAGTAAAAGAGGTAAGAGAAGGAGACGAAACATATAGTCAAACGCTAACGCTTGTAGAAGATGACAACCTAGAGAAGTTCAAATTTACTAAACTGGAAATAGACGAAAAGGGCAGCACCGAATACATTTACGAACTCAACTTCGCCGATCTCAATGAGCGAAATATTGATTTTGATGTATCAAGCAGGTCTATTTCTGTGAAAATAGAAACTAATTTCAAAGAGAAGATCATCAAAAACTACAAAGACGGAGAAATTCAGAATTACGAAGATGAGCTCACCATCCATGCCAATAATATAGAAGAATCTAGAAATTTGATTAAAGCCTTGGTAGACATCGTGACGCTAACCAAAGGCAAGTAATAAACTATCTCGATGTTTGGCTTACAGACCGAAACGGTACTGTAGGCCAGTCATTAAGAATCGCTGCGAATCAGCCACACCGTACTCTCCACGGACGGCCCATGTTTTGTTGATTTGAAAATTGAAACCGAACTGAAACGTCCACGCCTGAATCATTTCCTTGTGGATAAAATAGTTGATATCAGTTGTAAATAGACCACTTTCATTTACTACAGTTTGTATCTTGCCCAATGCGGCATTTTGAGCTTCTAGCTTTATTCGATTAGGATTCGCTGGCCCCCAGCCCTCGTCTATAATAGTCTGCTCGTTAGCTGCTATTTTGTCATCTACCCTTTGATTAAAAATACCATCTGCCTCAGGAAACACTTGATCCAAGCCAATTTCCCCGTGGTTGCCTTTGTCTCCAATAAAATCTCTATACATGGCACCTATATACACCGCAATCAATCGGTCCTTCTTGGTTTTCGACAAGGCAAATCGGCGACCAACTCGAGTAGACAATGTGGCATAGGTCACCTGATCTTTCAATAATTCAGTATTTGTTCTTGAAAAATTAACATCCGAACTCATAAAATAATTGTCGAACCCATAAATGAGCGTGGCTCCTCCTCCATAAGCTATCGCGTCAAATTCGACTTTCGAGCTAAATTCTGGCATTTCCAAAATCACGTCTCCAGTAGCATCCGTCCATGTGGGCTTCAGGCTCACGCCTGTACTGCCTTCCACTTTTGAAAACAAACCATACACATTCAAAAAAGGTAAAATCCACGCATCACCCCTAAAATTGATCCCATTTGTAGTCGCAGTCACAGAGGTGAAATTCAAAGTTTCAGTATTGATAATCCCAGTTAAGTCCTGACCTGCTACTTGCAGCTCAAATTCTGTAATCTCCAAATCAATGAAAGCATTCACATAATGTGCACTCAAACCAAAAGGTAGCTGCATGAGATCGCCCATACCTCTCTCTATCACTTTGTCCGCCCAGATGGGCAATACATATGGATAAGCCGCCGTAGTCGTATCTTTCTCCAGCACTTGGGCAACAAGAGAGGAGGAAAGTAAAAACAGTAGTGAAGTGGTTAGTAGTATATGTTTCATTTGGCTATGTTTTTTTTGCGCAAAACTGCTCAATTATTTCAATTTAATTATGTTCCCTACTTTTAACTGTCCGTTTTTCCCATTCTTTTTTTTCTTCTTCAAGCTTTTTCTTCCCCTTTTCATCCAAGCCAAGTGCTTTGAGTTCATTCACATCTGGCTGACCAGCATCTACCCAGCAGGTAAACCAAATATCCCCAACCATCTTGATACTAGCTCTCATCCTGCGCTCTACCATGCCATCGAGCATTTGATCATAAGCATGTGAATATTTTTGAGAATAGACCTTGATCGTAGTGTTTCCTCGTTCCTCATACGAATATTTTTTACTCTCCGAAAATCGCTTTGACAACTCCTTTTCAAAAAGCAAAACAGAATCCATAGCCAAATGTGCCTCTGTAACTGCCGCCCAAGCCCGCTCCTGCACATTGGCTACATACTCGGCTTTGCCCACAAAAAAATCATAATCGTCGGCATACAACTCGGGCAACCTCGACTCCCAAAAGCCATGTATACCATATTGGCCTGTCAGCTGGCCATTGTAGTTTTCAGTAGTGTGAAGTGGCACATTGCTATCGCCAATATAATGACCGATATCTGCCGAGTAGCGTAGTATACGGTCCAGATCACGCGCCTCAAACGCCTTCGTCAACTGATATTTCATCAAAGTGATATGCCAAGGCACAATGCCATAGGCCTGCAACGTATCTTCGGTATACTTCTCTACGGCGTCGAACCAATTGTGCGGCACCACCTGCAATGCACTATCTCCATAAACATCTAGGTCGATATAATGTCTTGGTGCTTCCCCATCTACAGCATAGCGTCGCTGATCAGGGTTAATGGCATTCTCGGTGAGATAGACGATGTGCATTTTATAAAAACCAATCAACTCAGGAGGCATGGTGAAAACCGCCAAACGATTGATCCTACGATGTGCATAAAACCCCCAACGATAGGAAGACAAACCCAAACTAGCAAAGACTAATACGAAGAGAAGAAGGTTCTTTTTCAAGGGAGTATAGTGATTTTGTACATATATGAGCAACTAAAATAAAAAGACTTTCATAGTATAATTATTTACCGACCTATTAATTTTCAGTTTAGAAAGCAATACCCCTATATGAAGCTAATTCGTGCACTGACCTTTTTGATCATTACCTCCATTTTACTACCTGCCTGTGTAGGGTTCAAAACCAAAATCAGTCAAAATCAGCTCAAAAAAAGCCTCGAAAAATCAGCCACTTTCAATAGTCATCTCACAGGATTTGCGCTTTATGATCCCCTAGACAGCAACTTCCTCTACACTTGGAATGAAAACAAATACTTCACCCCAGCATCCAACACCAAATTACTCACCTTCTACGCAGGCCTTACGCTCCTGCGAGACTCTGTGCCTGCGCTGAAATACAAACTCAAAGGCGATTCTTTGTTTTTCACTGGTACAGGCGATCCCACTTTCTTACACCCCGACTTCGAAGATCAACCGATCTTTGAGATGCTAAAAGACACAACTCACAGCCTCCATTATGTGGAGTCGGTACTCGAAGATGAAAAATTCGCACCCGGCTGGTCTTGGGAAGACTACGAATACTATTTCCAACCTGAGCGATCAGCCTTTCCTATCTATGGCAATACGATCAGGTATGTCTACGATTCGATTCAAGACCAATTTCACGTAACGCCTTCCTTTTTCGCCGACTTTGCTGAAATACGGCCGATCGATTCCGAAAAAGTAGTACCTAATCGACTCAAGCGCACCAACATTTTTAGCTTTGCACCAGACTCTGGACGCAGCACATACAAAAACGCTGTTCCTTTCCTGACCTCTGACGAACTAACCGTAGCTCTGCTCGAAGACACACTTAAACGTAAAATACATTGGGTAGAGGATTTCGTATTTGATAGCTCAAAACTAGCATACAGCCGCCCAGTCAACCAGCTCTTTGCCTTCATGCTCAAACGCAGCGACAATCTGGCTGCAGAGCAAATCCTCTACCTCTGTGCTTCGGAAATGAGAATGCCACTAGCGGCAGATCCTATCCTTCGATTCACACAAAATGAAAACCTACGTATCAGTCCTTATCCCCCCATTTGGAAAGATGGCAGCGGCCTCTCCCGATACAATCTCATGACTCCCAAAACAATGATTGGAGTTTTAAACTATATATCCACGGAGATTCCTATTGATGAAATGAAGCAGCTACTAGCTGTAGGCGGTGTGGATGGCACTCTCAAAAACTGGTATAAGCCTCTAGACGAAGAAGCACCTTATGTATTTGCCAAAACTGGTACGCTAAGCAACATCCATAACCTGACAGGCGTCATCCGAACCAAATCTGGCCGAGACTTGTTCGTCAGCTTTATGAACAACAACTATCCTTCTAGTTCTAGGCCTGTCAAACTCGAAATGGAAAAAGTAATGCGGCTCATTTATGAGCGATTTTAGTCCACTTGACTAGGCTTTTACTAAAAGCTACACCATTGCTAAGTGTGCTGTTCATACGAACATGCAACCACTCAAATAAAATATTAATTGCATATACAACTAATTAAATCTTTCCTCGTAAACTTTGCGGCATGGAAGAAAATTCATTCTCAGAATTGGACAAAACAATACTGCCTTGGCTAGGCCGTACGATGAAAGCTTTAGATCACTTTCTAAATGACCAATTTGAATCCCATGGTCTCAATCTTACCAAAGCACAATTCGTTGTGCTCAAAGTTCTCTCCCATCAAAGTAGTATCGCCCAAAATAACCTTGCCTTTATTACCAACCGTGACAAAACTTCACTCACCAGACTAATAGACACCATGGAAAAGAAAGGGCTGGTGATAAGATCTTCCGATCCTAATGACAAAAGAATCAAGCTGGTAAGCATCACTACAGAGGGGAAATCAAGTGTAAAAACAGCAATCCCTATGCTCCATGAGACTATAAAAAAGATACAAACCGACATTGACCCAGCTGACCTACAGACGACAATCGAAGTATTTAAAAAAATAAGTAAGAATATAAATGCTGACGAGCTCACAGCTCCTATCAATCAATAAACTTTTATGAAAAGACAACTATCTATCGTAGCAGGTGTAGTGATCATCGTAGGGGGATTTTTCGGATCCCAAATGATCATGAATAGCAAAAAGGATCAGAGACCTCCGGCTCAAAAAACCTTAAGTACTGTATTTACCCAAAAGGTAAAAAACCAAAACATCAGTGTGAGTCTCATCGAAAATGGCAGACTAATAGCCAAAAGAAAAGCAGATCTGTATGCCGAAGTACAAGGGGTGATGGAACCTACAAGCAAAGCTTTTAAACCAGGTATCAAGTACAACAAAGGTGAAACACTCGTTAATATAAGAAGCAACGACGCTTATGTAAACTTGCTTGCGCAAAAAAGTGTTTTGCAAAATTTGGTCACCAGTATATTGCCTGACCTCAGATTAGACTACCCAGAGGCCTACTCCAAATGGAATGCTTATGTCTCCCATTTTGATATAGAAGCTCCTATAGCCAAGCTCCCTGAGACTTCGTCCGAAAAAGAGAAATATTTCATCACGGGTAAGAACATCTATACCACATACTACAACACCAAAAATCTGGAAATCCTGCAAGGCAAGTATAAAATCCGCGCACCATATACTGGTGTACTTACAGAAACTTTAGTAAACCCAGGGACAGTAATCCGCACAGGCCAAAAGCTGGGCGAATTTATCGACCCCTCGGTATATGAGTTAGAAGTGGCCATTAGTCAATCCATGCTGCCAGCACTATCTATAGGCAAAAAGGTAAAAGTAACTAACCCTAACGCTGGAGATAAAACATGGACAGGCAGAGTCTCTCGTATCAACGGTAAAGTAGACGCTACCACACAAACAGTACAAGTATACATCGAAGTAGCTAGTGATGACTTGAAGGAAGGCATCTACCTAGAAGCCGAAATCTCAGGTGAAGAAATCGCCAATGCTGTAGAGCTTGACAGAAAACTCCTCGTAGAAGGCGATAAAATATACACAGTAGAAGACAATAAACTCAAACTTCTCCCTGTAGACATCGCCCATAAGACAGACAAAACGGTCGTCGTTACCAACCTAAAGGATGGCACTGAGATCACCTCCAAAATCATCCCAGGTGCATTCGAAGGCATGGAAGTCAAAATCTCAACTCAAAATTAAATCTGAATGCAGAAGATAATAGATCACTTTATTAAGTATTCGGTAGCAGGTTGGGTGTTAGTCATCGCCTTTACCTTTCTGGGTACTGTTGGATTTCTCAATTTGAAATCCTCCTTTTTCCCATTGGTAGAAAGCCGTATTATCTCGGTCAACGTGACTTACCCTGGCGCCTCTCCCCAAGAAATGGAAGAAGGAATTGTACTCAAAATAGAAGACAACATCCGTGGGCTTGTAGGTATTGATAGATTCACCTCTACATCGTCCGAAAACTCAGCCTCTATAAGTATAGAAGTACTAAAAGGCTACGACATAGATGCCGTACTCGCTGATGTGAAAAATGCTGTAGACAGAATCCCCTCCTTTCCTGTAGGCATGGAGCCGGCGATTATTTCCAAGGGCATATTCATTACCGAAGCCGTAACTATGGCAATCAGTGGCACCAACATACCACTCACTGCCCTTAAAACCATTGCCAGAGATGTAGAAACAGACCTTAAAAATCTGGAAGGTATCTCTCAGGTCGAAGTGACTGGATATCCTGAAGAAGAAATTGAAATCGCTGTCAATGAAGACAAATTGCGAGCGTACAACCTTACTTTTCAGCAAGTGGCTAGTGCCGTTTCCTCTACCAACATTCTGGTAACAGGTGGAACAATCAAAACCGCTACAGAAGAATACCTGATCCGTGTAAGCAACCGCCGTTACCATGGCGACGAGCTAGATCACATCATTGTAAAAGCTACCTCTTCTGGAGAATTAGTTCGACTGATGGATGTAGCCGAAGTACGTGACAGATGGTCGGAAACTCCAGATCGATCTTACTACAACGGGGAAAGTTCCGTGAGAATACAGGTAAATGCCACCATCTCAGAAGACCTCATTGATGTAGCAGAAAAAACCAAGGCCTACATTGCCAAGTTCAACGAAGAACATGACAATGTACAAATCCACATTACTCGAGATTCGTCTATCACAATCATACAGCGTTCGGAACTACTACTTACTAACGGTGTACAAGGCATGCTACTTGTCCTGTTCTTTTTAGCCATTTTCTTAAAGCCAAGATTGGCTTTTTGGGTTGCCTTCGGGTTACCTATATCATTCTTTGGCATGTTTATGCTGGCTGGCTTTTTTGGTGTCACCATCAACGTACTATCGCTCTTCGGGATGATCATCGTAATCGGTATTTTGGTAGATGATGGTATCGTAATCGCAGAAAACATCTATCATCATTATGAAAAAGGGAAAAGCCCGATACAAGCGGCCAGAGAAGGCACAGCAGAAGTCATCCCTGCTATTTCTTCTGCCATCCTAACCACCCTCGTGGCATTCTCTACTTTCTTTTACCTCGAAGGAAGAATTGGAGAATTTTTCGGTGAAGTGTCTACCATTGTGATTCTCACATTAAGTGTATCTCTTATAGAAGCACTGATCATTCTACCTGCTCACGTGGCACATTCCAAAGCACTATCGAAAGATCAGAAATCATATATATTCAACCGTGTAGCCGATCGTTTCATGGCTTGGGTACGAGACAAAGTGTATGGGCCTATTCTCACCTTTTTCTTACAACACAGAGTACTGGGTTTCGCTATTCCCATTTTCTTGTTCTTACTCACCATTGGCTCTATCGGTGGTGGTATCATCCGTGTCACTTTCTTCCCTCAGATTGCCAGCGATAGGATTTCGGTTTCTTTGAAAATGCCACAAGGCACGCATGAATCGATTACGGACTCGATCATTGCACACATTGAAAACGTAGCATGGGAAGTAGGCAAAGAATTTGACAGCCAACAAGAAAAAGACGCCATCGAAAATATAGTGAGACGTATGGGGCCTGGCACCTCTACTGCCTCCCTCAATATCAATCTATTGGCGGGGGAAGATCGAAATTTCCCATCGCACGAAATGACTTCTGTTTTGCGAGATAGAGTAGGTCCTATACATGGTGCCGAAAGTGCAGTATTTGGCTCTGGTGGCAACTTTGGCGGAAAGCCAATTTCTCTGGCACTCCTCAGCGACAATATCGAGGAACTGAAAGGTGCCAAACAGATGATGAAAACTTACCTACAGTCCAATCCGCTCGTGAAGGATATTGAAGACAACGACCCTCAAGGGATCAAAGAAATCAAAATCACGCTAAAAGATGGTGCCTATGCTATGGGCTTCCGATTGAATGATGTGATCAGTCAGGTACGGTCAGGTTTTTTCGGCTTCCAAGCCCAAAGATTTCAAAGAAGAAGAGACGAAATCAAAGTCTGGGTACGATACGACAAAGAAGAACGCTCATCGATCAAAAATCTAGATGATATGAGAATCGTAAATGCCTCTGGCGATCGAGTACCACTAAGAGAGATCGTGAATTACGAAATAGCTAGAGGAGAAATCTCTATCAATCACTTGAATGGCAAACGAGAAATCAGAATAGAAGGAGATCTCAAAGACCCTAAAACAAGTGCAACAGACATCATGAACACGGTAAAAGCCGAAATGCTCCCAGAGCTCAAGGCAAAATATCCACATGTGACAGCAGAATTTGAAGGACAAAATAGAGAAGCCAATAAGACTACTGCTTCTGCCAATGCTGTTTTGCCCATCATCATCTTCTCCATCTTTGTGATCATTGCCTTTACATTTAGGTCGATCAGTCAGCCGTTTTTACTATTGCTCATGATCCCATTCAGTTTGATTGGAGTGGCATGGGGACACTGGATTCATGATTTCCCTATCAACATCCTCTCGTTCTTAGGTATCATCGCACTGATCGGTATCGTGGTGAATGACGGCTTGGTACTCATCGGCAAAATGAACGCCTATCTCAAAGAAGGCATGGCCTATGAAGAAGCATTGATTTCTGCTGGTAAGTCAAGATTTAGAGCTATTTTCCTAACCTCTATCACTACTGTGGCAGGACTTACTCCGTTGATTTTCGAAACCAGCCGACAGGCACAGTTTCTAATCCCCATGGCCATCGCTGTGGCATACGGCATCATACTGGCCACGGTACTGACCCTCATCATGCTCCCCATGATGCTATCCACTGGCAACACCATAAAGGTATATACCATCTGGCTATGGACAGGGACCAAGCCTACACCAGAAGAAGTAGAAAGAGCTGTAAAAGAATTAAAAGTTGAAAATGAAGATTAATAAGCTAATATATATAGCCACTGGATGGCTCTTGATCGGTACGCCGCTCCATGCGCAAGAGATGCTCACGAAGTCCGATGCCGTGTCGATCGCGCTCGAAAACAACTTCGATATTCGGGCGGCCAACAACGACTTGGAGATTTCTGAAAATAGCGCCAAGATCACCAACAGTGGGTACTTACCCAATGTCTCTGGGTCAGCTGGCACCAATTTTTCTCGAACCAATTCGGATCTGACACTTACCGATGGCTCTAGTACGACGATCAACGGAGCACCTTCATCAGACGCCAGTGCATCACTCAATCTCGACTACACGGTATTCGATGGATTTGGTAGAATGTACGATTATAAAAAGCTGAAGGAAAATTACAACCTGAGTGATCTTCAATCACGGGCTGTCATGGAAAACACATTGGTCAATCTATTTGTGTCTTACTACGAAATCGCGAGGCTTTCAGAAAATGAGCTTAACCAAAAGCAGACGCTAGACATATCGAGAGAGCGATGGCTCAGGGCCAAATACAGTTTCGAATTCGGTCAAAATAGCCAGCTTGACATCTTGAATGCCGAGGTAGATTACAATACGGACAGTATTAATTACCTGACTATAGTCCAACAATTGAAAAACGAAAAGCGGAATCTTAATCTACTCATGGGAAGGGATGTAAGCATTACTTTTGATGTCGACACCCTGATTATTTTTGAAGAAAATCTAGATTATGAAGTATTGAATGCTTTGGCTATGGAAAAAAATGCCACTCTCAATATAGAGCAAGGTTTACTGAGAAATTCTCATTACGACATCAAAGTAGCCAGTTCATCTATGATTCCAAAAATCGGCCTCAATTCATCTTATGGATGGAATAAGAACAAATTTGCCCCTGGCAACTTCTTGTCCGAAAGGCAATCGACCTCTCTCAACATAGGTGCTTCGCTGACATGGAATATTTTCGATGGTGGCTTATCCAATACCCGACGGCAAAATGCCAAACTGGCCGCCGAAAATCAGCTGATCAATGTAGAACGCACTGAGCTAGATCTGGAACGCCAGATGCAAAACGCATGGACCGTATACCAAACGGCACTCTTTGTACTACAAGCCGAAAAGAAAAACTTAGAAACCAATTATCGTAATTTCGACCGATCCAAAGAGCAATATGGTTTTGGACAGATTACTTCTATCGAGTTTCGACAGGCACAGTTCAACCTGCTTACTGCCAATCTGAACTACAACCAAGCCAAGTACAGCGCCAAAATCGCCGAATTGGTTTTGCTCCAGCTCAGTGGCACCATACTCGAGGCTCAATTTTAATCAGCTGTAAACAGGCATCCGTTTAAAAATCACATCATTTTCATCAAGGGTTAGTACTTCACCGTCTAACCCTTGATACTTGTGATTCGTCTCAAAAATTCAACCAAAAAACCCGTTGTTCGTTAGTCCCTTCGAACTACTTTACACATGAACAAAGGTCAACTCAACACCAGAATCATATTGTTTTCGTTATGGCTCTTGATGTTTGCGGCTAGTAGCCAATTTTTCATCATGTCGCCCATCCTATCTCAAATAGGTGAGCAACTACACATTCCTGAATCGCTCCGCGGCACCTTAATCACTGCCTATGCCATCACGTTAGGCATTATAGCACTGATCACAGGCCCCATCTCGGACCGGATAGGCCGGCGCAAGATTTTACTGATCGGAGCGGGTGCCATGGCTGTCTCCTTGCTCATGCACCAGTTAGCCATAGACTATTGGTCTATGCTAGGGCTTCGTATTTTGGCAGGTTTGGCTGGCGGAATACTCACAGGCTCCTGTGTCGCTTATATTGGCGACTATTTCCCCTGCGAAAAGAGAGGCTGGGCCAATGGCGTGATTGCCACGGGCAGTGCTGCTGGTCAAATATTGGGCATACCTGCAGGCACAGTACTCGCTGGAGAAATAGGTTTTTTTGCCCCTTTTCAGTTTTTTGGATTTGTAATGGTCTTTGCCTTTTTGCTCATCCTATGGAAACTCCCCCAACCCCAAGTATCCAACTCCAACTGCCCACTAAACCTAACCCACACTATCAAAAAATATTGGGAAATCCTTCATATCCCCTCTGTCAAAACCATTGCGATGGGATACTTGCTTATGTTTCTGAGCATCTCGTCTTTCATTGTCTATTTCCCCACTTGGCTAGAAAATTCCTTTCATGCCAATAGCTATAATATAGCCGTACTCTTTTTGATTGGAGGCTTGGCTACAGTATTCACTGGACCTATATCAGGGATGATATCTGACAAGACAGGCCGAAAACAAATCATCATATTCTCTAACCTCCTCTTGGTTATTATCATGCCCCTGAGTGTATTTCTTTTAAATATGAATCATGAGATGTATTACGCTGTGTTTTTTATCATTATGCTACTCATAGTAGCCCGCATGATACCTTTTCAAGCCTTGGCTTCGGAAGTAATCCAAGACAGTCAGAGAGGCAGAATGATGAGCATGACTATTTCTATTGGCCAACTCGGCATGGCCATGGGCTCGGGGCTATCAGGATTGATCTATACTCAGGTAGGATTTATCGGCAATGCTACTCTGGCAGCCATGGCCTCATTCCTGATGGCTTTTCTTATCCAAAAATTCATTCCCGAAAAGGGTCTGACAGTTCAAGGTGCTAAGGGATAAAATTCGCAAAAAAACAGTGTCTATTTAACCGCGAAACATAAGGGATTGAAAAGTTTCTTTCTACCTACAACTTGATACAAATATTCTGAGGTTCGGTAAAGAAACGTAAAGCCTCAAATCCTCCTTCCCTACCCATACCAGACTGTTTCATTCCCCCAAAAGGTGTGCGCAAGTCGCGCAGCAACCAGCAGTTGACCCATACTATGGCACTCTTGAGCTGGTGCGAAAACTTATGTGCACGTTTCAAATCCTGCGTCCATACTGTAGCTGCCAATCCATACGGGGTAGCATTAGCCATCTGCAACACTTCGTCTTCCGTATCGAAAGGCATCATAGTCACGACTGGTCCAAATATTTCTTCCTGGTTAGTACGGCAGTTGGCATGGAGCCCTTCTATGACAGTCGGGGCTATAAAATAACCCTCAGCACAATCCCCATCCACGATCACACGCTGCCCTCCTGCCAACACGGTACCACCCTCCTGCTGAGCCAACTGAATATAGCCCAGAACTTTATTCATGTGTGTCTCGGACACTACCGCTCCCATACGGGTTTGTTCGTCGAGCGGATCTCCCACTTTCATTTTTTGCACTTTGGAGACAAAAGCCATTTTGAATTTCTCATAGATCGGACGCTCTACAAATATGCGCGACCCACATAAACAAATCTGGCCTTGGTTGGCAAACGACGAACGCAATGTCGTCTTGAGCATTTCATCAAAGTCGCAGTCTGCAAAAATGATATTGGGATTTTTGCCCCCTAGCTCTAGTGACATCTTCTTGAACATAGGTGCAGCCGTAGTCGCTATCTTTTTCCCCGTCTCCGTGCCTCCAGTAAAAGAGATCACAGGTATGTCTTCATGTGCCACTATGGCCTGCCCCACCTTATGCCCAAAGCCATGTACGATATTGAGTACGCCTTTAGGCAACCCTGCATCGATACAGATTTTGGAAAGTAAATAGGCCGTCATAGGGGCTACTTCTGTAGGTTTGGCCACCACGGTATTGCCAGCCGCCAATGCGGGTGCGATCTTCCAGCTAAACAAATAGAGCGGTAAATTCCACGGGGAGATACACCCTGCTACCCCTATAGGGGTACGCTGTGTATAGTTTATAGCAAGGCCTTCCATGTAATGCGACTCTGAAGCAAAATGCTGGATGCCGCTGGCATAAAACCTAAAATTGGCGGAAGCCCTAGGGATATCTACATTCCTTGCCAGACTCAATGGCTTCCCATTATCTATAGACTCTGCTCTCGCCAGTATATCTATATTTTCATCAATCAAATCTGCAATTTTATCCAATAGGCGAGCTCGTGTTTCGATACCGCACGAAGACCAAGCCGAAAAAGCAGCCTTGGCTGCATCTACAGCTCGTTGCACATCTTTTTGATCGCTATCTGGTGTGAGCGCATAGACCTGCCCTGTAGCAGGATTCACATTGTCAAGGTAAGCGTCATCGATAGGAGCCACCAATTCTCCATCGATATAGTTATCTATTTTTTGCATGAGCTTGTTTTTGAGTTAATGCTACTATCAGATACAGCCTGTGCGGCCACCGTCTACTGGCAGACTTACGCCATTGATGTAGCCAGCAGCGGGAGAGGCTAAAAATGCAGCAGCAGCGGCGGTTTCTTCGGCCAAACCAAATCGCTGGGCTGGAGCCTCTTTTTTCATCGCTGTACTGACTTCTTCTTCAGTCTGCCCTGTCTTTTCGGCCTTGGCTTTGATGATACTCGCCAAACGGGCGGTATCCGTAAACCCAGGCAATACATTATTGACGGTAATACCATACTGTCCCAGCTCTATAGAAAGAGTTTTGGCCCAGCTGGCCACAGCACCACGTACGGTGTTGGATACTCCAAGGCCAGGTATAGGCATATATACCGAAGTAGAAATGATATTGATAATACGGCCAAAACTACTTGTTTTCATGCCTGGCACTAGGGCTTGCGCCAATAGGTGATTACATTCCAAATGCGCAGACATCGTATCCATAAATTTGAGATATGGCTCATCTATGATTTGACCACCTGCTGGGCCACCTGTATTGTTGACCAGTATCACTGGTGCTGGATTGATAGCGAGATACTCTGTAATTTTGCTTTGTAGCTCAGCTGGATTGCTAAAGTCGGCTTGAATATATTGATGGACTTGCTTGTGACTCGTATCGAGGCCTTCTTTCACTTCTTGTAGCTTGGCTATATTGCGTGCTACTAGTGTCACACTTGCACCCATTCGGGCTAGTTCTTCTGCTATAGCCTTGCCTATTCCTTGGGTACTTCCACAAACAAGTGCCGCTCTTCCTTCTAGGTTTAAGTTCATTTTATGGGATCATTTAGTTGATAGTAAATATAACGAATATGCTTTTTGGCTATTGAATAAAAATTACTTTTGTCCACGCAAAAACAAAGACCAAGATTAATGAATGCTCCTATAAAAATATCGATCATACATGCCATCATGGGACTACTCACGTTTGTGATCTTTTTGCAAACAGGATGGTTTATGAAAACTCAAGAAGTGAGTAATCTACCCGACGCCCAGCGGATGATCTATCGTGCAGGACATATCTATTTTCTATTTAGTGGTTTACTCAATTTGTCCATCGGTGTGCAACTCCAACTATCGGCAGTGCTCTGGAAAAAGAAAGTTCAATATATAGGTTCGATTCTACTACTGCTTTCTCCTATGATTTTCCTCTACGGTTTTTATCAAGAAGCCAACATTGGACAGATCAACAGAAGCATTACACGAATAGGTATCATCCTATCGCTAGCTGGCACGGCTTTTCATTCGCTTGTATTCTTATATGATGCTTGGCGCAAAAAAGAATCATAAGACCGATCATACATTAGATATCCCAGTCATTACATCTTTGTGTTTTTTTTGAACTCAAGTCATTTACATTTGCCACATGAGTAAGCAATTTTTCCTTTTCTTCATGGTCTCTCTATGGCCCATGACTACGTGGGGACAAGATCCATATGCGCAAGATGTAACTAGCGAGGATGCCATTGTCAATGCCGTCTACGAAACCATCTCAGGGCCTAAAGGCGAACGCAGAAATTGGGATCGTATGCGCTACCTGATGGCTCCAGGTGCCCGATTTATTCCTACTCGACCATCTACTGAAGGTAAACGCGTACCCTGCTTTCTTACTCTCGATGAGTTTATCGCCCAAGGAGATGAGTGGTTGATGGAAAATGGCTTTTTCGAAAGTGAAATTTCTCGTCGCTCAGAGACCTTTGGTCTGATCACTCATGTATGGAGCACGTATGCATCGCGTTGGATACCTGATGAGGAGCCTTTTGCCAGAGGGATCAACAGCTTGCAACTGATGAACGACGGCGAACGCTGGTGGATCATTAATTTGTATTGGGCTGCCGAAACGGAAGAAAACCCCTTGCCAAAAAAATACTTGAAGTAAATCAGTCTAAGATCAATTGGCTATTGCCAAACAACTCTGACGGTCTGAGACCAAATGATTCTTTGAAGGTCTTACTATAATGTGCACTATCAGAAAACCCCGACAAGTGTGCCAGTTCTGTGAGTGTTTTTACCGACTTTGCCTGATCGAATGAAGCTACCAAACGCTTCCACAGCTGCATTCTCCTATAAGACAAGCCTGTGTGCTCTTTAAATAAATGTTGAAACCTACTCTCGGACAAACACATTTCTTCTGCCATCTCTTCTAACGAGACTACCGATCGGGTGTGGCGATCTAGGTATTGTAACGTAGCCAATATTCGCTTATCTACTTCATGCTTAGCCGAGAGACATCGCACATTGTACTCCGCCATAGAATTGATACAGGCACTCAAGAAAGTTTTTTCATTGATCTCGTTTTTGAGTAAGTCCTGTGCAAACATCCGTAAATAACCAATCCATTCTTCGTCGTATTCCTCTACTGGCTGACTGGTCTGATGTTTATGCAAAAAATGGCCTACAGCACTAGCAGGATTGAAAAGTATAACGAGCACTTGCTGGTCTCTACTATCGAGCTGATGAGGTACTTGCGGGTGGACAACTACTGATTGAGCCACTCGCTTGCCTTCTTCGCTAGTCAATTCAAACGCATCGTTTACGGCTATGGTCAGCTGCAGGGCATAATGCTGGTGTTGCGCATTATCTTTTATTTTTCCTAAAAAGATACCAGTATCACCCGCCTTAAAAATTAGATTCTCTTTTTCGATCAATTCCAAAATCAGCTCAGTTATAAATTAGCGATAGCCTCGAATTTATTCACTTTTTTGTTTTCTCCAACAATCAACACTGAAACTTGGAGATTAAACAGACAATAGAGAGTCAAAGACAGGAATAGCAGTTTCTTTGACTAAAAATCATTAATCCCATTCTCAAAAGCCTGATCGGCAGGAAGGTTGGGTGCGGTAGCTGCTTCTACCGCCAGCTCGTCGCAGCGCTCATTTTCGGGGATTCCTGCGTGACCTTTCACCCACTTGAAGGTGACTTTATTGCGCTTGTAAGGTGGGATAAATCGCTCCCATAGGTCTCGATTTTTTTTGTCTTTAAAGCCTTTTTTTACCCAGCCCCAGAGCCAGCCTTTTTCCACAGCATCCACCACATATTTCGAATCAGAATAAACGAGTACTTCAGCATTAATCACCTTTAGAGCTTCTAATCCTTTGATAACAGCGAGCAACTCCATACGGTTGTTGGTGGTTTTCCGAAAACCCTCAGACAGTTCTTTTCTATGCCCCTTGGCCAAAAGCACAGTGCCATAGCCGCCAGGACCTGGATTGCCTCGTGATGAACCGTCGGTATAAATGATAATGCTGGGCTGAGTCATAGTTGAATGTTGGAAGTTCAAAGTTTAATATCAAAAATAGAAAATGACATTTTTTGAGTTGACAATGACGAACATTGAATCTGGGGGGTTGCTTTTATATCGCAATCCCGTTTTTAAATAATTTGATTGAAATGGCCAAAAGGATAATGCCGAATACCTTTCGAATAATATTGAATCCTGCATGACCGATTTTCCTTTCGAGCCAACTCGATGACTTGAGCACGACATAAATCAATATCAAATTGATCAAAATCCCTATCAGTATATTGGTCAGTTCAAATTCTGCACGAAGCGAAATCAAGGAAGTCATGGTGCCTGGCCCGGCAATCAATGGAAAAGCAATAGGCACGATGGAAGACGAGCTGGTTTCTTCTTCATCAGACTTGAACAACTCAATACCTAAAACCATTTCCATCCCGATCAAAAACATAATCAATGCTCCTGCTATGGCAAATGAACCTACATCGATACCAAGCAACCCAAGAATTTTGTCTCCTAAAAAGAGAAAAATAATCATGATAAAACCAGCCACAATAGTAGCCTTGCCACTATAGATCGTGCCTGATTTTTTTCTCAGGTTGATAATAATGGGGATACTTCCCAGAATATCTATCACTGAAAACAGAATCAATGATACTGATAATATTTGCGTAAAATCCATACTCATGACTTGTTGTTTAATAAATATCTAATCCCTTCTTTGTATCCATCTAGCCCTAGACCGATATAGTGAGCCACACACACAGGTGTAAGGTAACTGTGATGTCTAAAAGACTCTCGCTCCATCACGTTAGAAATGTGTACCTCTATCACAGGTGTGGTCACTCCTTTCACCGCATCGGCCAATGCTACAGAGGTATGGGTATAGCCTCCTGCATTGAATACGATTCCCTCGTAATCGAATCCTACTTCATGGATTTTGTCGATCAAAGCACCTTCATGGTTGCTCTGAAAATAGCTCAATACTACATCAGGAAAGTCAGTTTTCAACTCTTCGAAAAAGTCCTCGAACGTTTGCGTACCATAGATTTCAGGTTCACGCTTGCCGAGCAAATTAAGGTTTGGGCCGTTGAGAATAAGTATTTTCATAGTCTGAGATACAAGATAATTAGATTATGGAGACAAGACTTCTTCGATCGAACCCTGAAATTTAACACTAGGTTCATCCGTCTTTTATCTGCCTTCAAAATTAACCCTCCTCAACCGATAGTTTACCAAGCGATTGCAGAGTTTTCTAAAATAGTACATTTTTACTGAAAGGGAATTTTCACCACTATGTCTTGGAGCTTTTACATCAAACAATTCAAATCCTACCTGCAGTTGGAGCGCTCACTGGCTCCCAACTCCGTAGAAGCTTATGTCCAAGATGTTGTAAAGCTGGAGCAATTCCTAACTCTAAGTGGATCGGACATTGGTCCGCTAAAAGTGAAAGACTCTGACATCCGAGATCTCCTCGAATACATCCATGAACTAGGCATGTCGGCCTACTCACAGGCTCGCATCGTGTCAGGCATCAAATCTTTTTACAAATACTTAGTATTCGAAGGCGATATCGATAAAGATCCCTCCGAACTGATCGAAGCACCCAAACTGGGGCGTAAACTACCCGACACGCTCAATGTGCAAGAAATAGACACCCTGCTAGCAGCCATAGACATGAGTACTGCCGAAGGGCCTCGTAATCGTGCCATGCTAGAAACGCTCTACAGCTCTGGACTGCGGGTGTCTGAGTTAGTGAATCTACAACTCAACTGTGTGCTCGACGACATTGGTTTTTTACGTGTAATTGGCAAGGGCAACAAAGAACGTCTAGTCCCCATTGGCAGAGAAGCCTTGAAGCATCTCAATATATATGTAGATCATGTACGTTGTCACTTAGACATAAAAAAAGGACACGAGCATTTTGTGTTTTTAAATCGTAGAGGAGCACAACTGACCCGAGTAATGATTTTTACCATTATTAAAAACCTTGCGCTTAGAATAGGACTAAATAAAAAAATAAGTCCGCACACGTTTAGACATTCTTTTGCCACACACCTGATAGAAGGAGGTGCAGACCTACGAGCCGTACAAGAAATGCTGGGACATGAGTCTATCACCACTACAGAAATATACACCCATTTGGATCGTGATTATCTCACACAAATCATCAGAGATTTTCATCCTCGAAGCTAACCTGCTCACACCTCTTACCAAACAACCCCCTCTTATTCAATACATAGGCATCTCACACCCCTTTCTTCTCCTTTTTTTTTACTACTTTTAAGGAAGCATTATTGAGGAAATTTAATGAAAATAAGTATGAATAAGAATTCGTCAAACCGACTACACATAAATAAATCTACCTTTAATGAAAACTCAGCTAAGAAAAGTTACGCTCTTTGCGTTGATCTGCCTCCCCTTTTGGTCTAATGCTCAAACCAATCGATATGTAAATCCATCTGGAACCGACGCTAACCAATGTAATGACCCTCACAACCCCTGCCAGACCATCAATTATGCAATAGGTCAATCATCACTCGGGGATATTATCAATTTATCAGAAGGCACATTTGCCTCATGTAACATTAGCGAGCGTGTTACACTCAGCGGTAGAGGTGAAGCCACCATCATACAATCGATGGACATCACAGCTACAACTAATGGTACCAATGAAGTCGTGGTAGAAAATGTCCAAATGCTAGGAGGCGCCTCTCCTGGCATTGATATAGAGGCTTCTTTTGTAACCATTAAAAATGTATCTAGCAATGGGTATAGTAGAAACATTCATATCGACCATGCGACTACTGTCAGCAACATCCTAATTAATAACTGTAACCTGAACGGAGCGACAAGCACAGGATTGTTAGTAAATTTAACTAACGCAGGCAGTGCCGTTAACGGCCTAACGGTACTCAATACCACCATGGATAATTCTAGGTTTGGTTTTTATTCGCAAATGTCTAATGCTACCAATACTGACAATTACCTAGATAACGTAATCTTCAGGAATTGTACTTTCAATAACAACACAGACAAAGGGTTTTATATAGAGAACCTTAACAATGCCCTTTTTGAAAATATTTCTGTAATCAATAGTGGACTAAATCCCTTAAATGGATTTAATGCTGGGGTTGACATCAATCTCAAATGGCAAAACTATGAAGATATTGAAATTAGAAATTCTCGAATTATAGGCTGCGGCTCTTTAGGTCCCAACAACCCTGCTACCCCAATTGAAAATAGACGTGCTGCAGCACTCACTATTAAAGCAAGAACAGATGCAGGCTCATACAATTCCCCTGCCGCATCCCTCACCAATCTAACCTTAGATGGCGTGATCCTCGACGGGCTTGTGAGTGACCTGCGTTTTGGAGAGATGGGAAAAGCGGATAACAATGGTATAAATATGACTACAGTCACTGTTTCTCATTGTTCGTTTGCCAATGACGGAGCATTCACCGTCCTCAACGAAGAAAATAATGGAACCTTAACTCTAAGTCACAACTACTGGGGAGGCTCAGCAGTTGATTTTGAAAATTATGGATCAAGTGCCGCCACCTCTCAATCTGATGAACTGGCCAATGAAATAGTAGACGATGCCCACAACAGCTATGCAAGCATAAGTGCGGCACTGGCAGGTGCATCTTCAGGAGCAATCATTCAAAACATCCCTGCGGGCACTATAGCTGGTACGACTACCGTCAGTCAGCCACTCACACTGATATCTCCAGGTGCTGGCTACCTGAGTACAGACAGCAGAACCACTTTTGAGAACCTGAGTGTAAATGGTGGTGCCATGACCATGGGGAGTGACTTTGCCGTATCAGGCATTTTAAGCTTGACCAATTTGATCAACTTGGAAGATCAAAATCTCATGGTACAAGGTACAGTAACAGGTGCCAGTACTATTTTTGGAGGCAGCACAGCTGGTCTTGTTATAGAAGGGAATGGTGCGCTACCAGATCTCCACACCTCTTCGGGGTTTGAACGTGTCGTGATCGATCGTACATCAGGCGACATCACCTTAGCTAGCGAATTGTCTACCGAATGGATTTCTCTCAAAAACGGACTCGTGGATGCTACTGCTCACAACCTAACCTTCACTGGCAACACGGCCTTGTCAGGCAATGACAACTCCTATGTGGTCGGTAATTTTGTGCATGAAGTAGCTGGTATTACAGTTGATAATTTTTTATACTTCCCTGTGGGTGGCACCTACTACCGCCCAGTCAGCCTAGAAGGAGTAGACCAAGCATCCACTACCAGCTATGAGGGTTCATTTACCGAATCAGCTCCATCTGGCCTTGGAGGGCTGTCAGTAGCCCTTCCTCCTTTATTAGTCAAACTTCATCCAGATTTTTATTGGACAGTGACTCCTTCTACACCTGTCACTGCAGCAGACAAAATTTCACTTACATATAGCGCAGAGGATCTAATTTCTGACCCTGCCAATTTACGTATTGCCCAATTTCAAACTGCGGTTTGGGTGAATCTCGGCGGAGATGGAAATGCTCCAATAGCCACTCCTGCCTCGCTTCTTAATGTACTCACACTGGGTTTAGGACATTTTACGCTAGGAGACGAAACACTAGGCTCCAATTTCACCGCATTGACAGATGTATATGTAAGTACTATTGGTGACGATAGTAATGACGGCATTCTTATCTCTACTCCTAAAAGGACCTTGAGTGCAGCCTATTCACTAGTACAAGCTGGTGGCACGATAAACATCGCAAATGGCAGCTACTCCGATGACCTAAACATCAATAAGTCACTTACGCTCTCTGGCACTGGCACGCCTAATTTTGCCTCAGCCACCCTAAATGCAGACATTACCCTTTCGTTGGTGACAGCAGATAATGTAGAAGTAACATCTAATGGAATCATTCAAGATGGGATCGACCTACTGACACCCACTGGCACACTCACCGTATCAAGTGGAGCATTTACAGAAAGTCTCTCAATCGACAAATCTATGACCATGAATGGCGCCAATGTTGGCAGCCCTGGAGCTGACACCCGCACTGTAGAAACGGTCTTAGACCCTGGCGCAGCTAGCAACGCCATCACCGTCCTTGCCGACAATGTAACGATCGACGGATTTCAAATAGGAACTGACAACATTACGAGCAATGCGTCTATAGGCATAGCAAGCGATGGCTATACAGGCATCACACTCTCCAACAATCTTATCTATGCTAACCAAGCAGGTATTCAAGTAGAAAATGCCTCATCAGGCACCATCACGGTGAATGATAATAAAGTAAACATGCTAGGTCTTGAGAATGCACAAACAGCTACTACACCTAGTGCTGGCATATATCTCTATGGACTCAATGGCACTGTAAATGCAGAAGTCACAAACAACGACATCCAAAATACTTCTTTTGGCATATTCGTGCACGACTGTGAAAATGACGCAGACCCACTTCTTATAGACGGAGGTACAATCTCTGAAATAGTAAAAGGTGTAGAAATATCCAACGACGACAGAGCAGGGCACTTTGCACCTAGTACAGTAGTGGTTCAAAATCTAACCATAGAGAACTTTTCTCCTTTAGATACCGATGTAGCATACCCTGATGCACAAGCAGGCATCTATGCTTTCGCTAAAGGGGATGTAACTCCTGTAGTAACAGACGATATCACCTTGACCATGGATAACCTGGACATATCAGGCACGCAACATGCGGGATCAGATTATGCTGCCATTTATATGGCAGACTTTCAGCAATCAGCTCCATATGATGGATCAGACGATGACGAAGTTGGTATTACTGCCACACTGAGTAATAGTAATATTCATGACAATGAAAACCGGGCCGTCTATGTACGTGGTCACAATGCTCACTTGGACATCACGGGAACCACTTTCACCAATAATGGCTTCGACCCTAATGGCGGTGGCTATCACTTGAATGTACGAGCCTATGCCTCATGTACCGTCTCAGAATGCTACTTTACCAACCCTGCCAGCGGCTCTTTTGATGGCATGCACAAGCAGGATGCCAATTGCACACTAGAAGTCACCCATTCTAACTTTGATCAGAATGGCAATGGTCGCATCGCTGCTAGTGGCGGCATCGATTTGTCTGGCAATTATTTCAACACTGTAGATCCATCTGAAATCAACACATGGGTAAATGGCAATGATTTCACCCCTTTCTTAGCTGACGGCACAGATACTGACCTAAATATCGAAGGTTTTCAACCTAATCTATCTGGTTTTCATCTAACCACGCTGGGAGCTCAAACTGGAGGCTTAATCAGAAAACAAGAAGTACATGATTTTATTACTGAAGGAGGAACAATCTATGTAGATGGAGGAATATACACAGGAGCTCTTCAGGTGAGTAAAAATCTATTCCTAGAACTCACAAACTCCCCTTCCATAGCCAATCTCGAAGTAAATGGAACAGGAAAAACACTTACAGTCAATGGAGACCTAAACATCACAGGTGCCATTACCATGACAGATGGATTATTGAATGTAGCCACTGGAACTATGTTCCTTAGTAACACTGCCAGCGCCCCTATCGAAACTGCTACCAGTTATATCATAGGGCAAGTCTGTATGGATACTAGAACAATCAATACTGGAGCCATCGATTTTTTAGGGCTCAATTTAGCCGCTGGAGAAGATGTAGGCGATATCAAGATTATCCGACATACAGGACCAGACGCAGTGGTTACCACTCCCAATACCAATAGTTCGATCGCAGCAGTGTGGGACATCACTGTAACCAGCCAACCAGCCACGACAGGTAGAGATGTCACTTTCACTTGGGCTTCTGCCTTCGACAACTCCAAAGACACCGATGCCCTTTCTGTATTTAGAGACGGCGGATCTGGCTATGAGGAAGTGGCTGGGCCGTTTAGCGCAAGCGGAAGCAACCCTAGAGTATTATCTGTGAGCAGTATAAAAAGCTTTTCTTCTTATACAATGGCTGAAGATGCTGCTCCATTACCAGTTACACTCTTGTCTTTCGATGTGTATGAAAACAAAAACGACACTAAACTAAAATGGGTCACAGCCTCCGAAATCAATTCCAGCCACTTCGAGATAGAACAAAGCAAAAATGGCAAAGACTTTCAAAAGATTGGATATGTAGCTTCTCATCAAAACACTAACCAACAGAAGACATACACTTGGGTCGACCAAGCCAATTTTGAAAAAACATACTACCGGTTGAAAATGGTCGATCTAGATGGTTCATATGAATATTCAAAAACAGTTTCTACACTAGGTGTTTTGGCAAATCAGCTTACGCTATTTCCTAACCCTGTGTCTGATTTACTCACTGTCTCCACCTCTAACGAGGTCAAACAAATTGAGATCCTAGACAGCATGGGGCGTTCCATTTTAGAAAATTATAATCAAAAAACAATAGATGTAGGCACTCTCCTACCAGGGTTATATTTGATAAGAGTGAGTATGCCAAGCCAGATCATACTAGATCGGATTGTTGTAGAGTAGTTTCCTTTTCTAACAAAACAACAAACCCAAGCAATAAGTGGTTAAGTCACCACTTATTGCTTGGGTTATTTTTTGAATAGTTAAGCGCTTAATCCAAGGAGCTGAAACAAGGAAGCATATACTTCCTTGTCAGTCTCCTATCCCCTCTTCCAACACGTAAATCGTATGATCTACAGACGATTTACTTTTTCTAAATAAATCACTCTTCACTAAAACAAACTACTTTTTGGCAGACTGGACATCTTTGAAACCTGCTTTATCTTTAGCAATCAAAGATTCTCTCAACTCTTTATCAGTCATAGCCAACTCTTCTCTCTCCGCTATCGATAGATTGACCGATCGATAATCAGGAGATATCCAAAGAATGTATAATTCTTCTTCGGTCATTTTTTCTGGCAAAAAGCCTGTGACTTTAAATTCTGCACGCCTATTTTTTTGATGTTGTTCTTTAGAGCATTTCACGCCATTGCTACAGCCATTAAGTAGCCTCGACTCTCCATAGCCCCTACCCACCAATCGCTCCGCAGAAATACCATGAGCGGTCACATAGTCGGCAGATGATTTCGCTCTCTTGTCGGACAAATCTAAATTGTACCTATCTCCACCACGACTGTCAGTATGTGTACTCAACTCTACAATAATCGATGGGTTATCATTTAACTTCTGAGTAAACTTATCCAGCTCTAGCGCAGCATCTTCTCTAATATTCCATTTGGCTACGTCGAAATGTATATCATTTAACTCTATCGGTTTTCCTATCACTATTTCAGTCAGAGAACCATTATTAATGATTTCTCCAGATCGCTCAGAACCAGTAGTCAAGTCATTGGCAAAGGAGAGATATCTATATTTTTTCATAAGAAATGAATAAGTCGTATTGGGCTCTGCCAAAAAAGAATAGGCTCCATTGGCCTCTGTAGTCATCCCGAATACAGCTCCTGTATTTTCGTTTTTCACAATGACTTTCACCGCTCCCAATTCTTGATTGTTTTGCTCTCGATAGGTCACCCCTTTGATAACCAACAACTCCTTAGTAATTCTAAGCTCTATCACATCTCCTTCTGGTAAATCTGCTGGCGTAAAGGCCAAGAAGTCTCTTGAATATTTATCCTTGGTGCTCGAAACAGTATATGCACTGTTCCACTCATAAGGGAAGCTAAAAGTACCATCGGCACTTGTAACCAGTCTACCTAGCGTATCCCCCGCATCCGTAATGGCCAATACTTCAGCCCCTTCTAGCGGCAAACCCGTAATAAGATCGACCACTCGCCCAGGTTGAGCTTTTTTTCTGGTGTAATGAAACCCATATATATCATCCAGCCCTTTACCTCCTGGACGATTAGAGGAGAAATAACCCATTAGATCTGATCCGTCAGGTTTGATAGTCAGTCCAAAATCATCGCTTGCGGTATTCATCGGGTAGCCCATATTTTTGGGTTTAGCATTGAATTGATTCAAATCGACGTAAAAAATATCCAAACCACCCAATCCCATATGACCGTTGGATGCAAAATAAAAAATGCCTTCTTCATCTATAAAAGGAAACATCTCATCTCCTTCAGTATTGATACTGGCACCCATATTGACAGGCGCCTCCCATATGCTATCGGTTTGAGTAGATACGTACAGGTCTATACCTCCAAAACCGCCTTCACGATCTGAAGCAAAATAGAGTTTTTTCCCATCTGCGCTCACCGTTGGGTGCCCTGAGGACACGTTGGTATCATTAAACGACAGAGGAACGGGGGTAGCCCATTTTTCGTTTTTCAAGAGTTCTGAATAGAAAAGCTTAAGCTTTACGGCTCCTGTTTTGCTGGCTGACACCTTCGATCCTTGTACATGTATTTTGCTATTACTCACCCGGAGTTCGCCTTTTTCGTAGCTGTTTCTTGTAAAGATCACTTTAGTCCCCTGATCATAGAAAGCCACGGGGCCTTCGTGATAACTTGTTTTCAGACGCTTATCAAATTCTGTCACTTCGTTATTTGCATCTACTTCGAATAGATTGAGAAAATAGGACTGATCCCATTTATATTTAGGTTTTAAAAACTGGGTGACTTGTGCCGTTGCTCTTGACGACACAATCATCACCCCCCCCTTATAAAAAGTAGGACTAAAGTCATATCCCGCCGTATTGAAAGGGGCATTCCATATTTCGAAAAGCACCGAATCCCTACGAAAACTCAACTGTTTTTGGAGTCCCTCCAAACGTGCTTTTACTCTGTTGTCTTCTGGGTTGTTAGTTTCGAATTTTTCAAACCATACTTTGGCTTCTTCATATCTCGCCTGATGGATGAGCGTTTCGGCATATTGGATATAGTGCCTGTCATCATCGACCAATCCTTCCTCTGCAATCACGTCTCTATACCAATGCGCTGCACTGTCCAATTCATGTGTTTGAAAAAAACCATCAGCAATGGCTAATTTGAGTGTGTCATCAGTTGGTTTTTTGTTTAAAGCCTTTTTGTATACTTCAAGGCCTTTGGCGTAAGCAAAATTGCTATAATAATCCGCTGCACGTCTCTTGATTCGTTCGTAAGATTTTTGCTTCAGTGCCCCTATATCTTTCTTTTGACTGGCATGCAATGCCTCTGCAGTTGTCACAAAAAGCACAATTGAAAGAATGAGATAAACGAGTACGACGAGTATTTTTTTGATGTTGCTCATGACGGATAGGGTTTAAAAGTATCTTGGGGTTACGATTTTGTCGCTTTTCACATTAAATACATAATTGATCATGATCTCATGCGAACCGCTATTGACTCTACTCAGATCAGTAGTGGTTAGGAAATCATAAGAGTATCCCAACTGAAACTGTGGTGTCACTTGTATCTGAAATAATGCGTCGAAGCTATCCATCGAACGATAAGATAGACCAAGCCAAATCAGTTCTTTGATTAGAAAATTGGCATTGATATCTATTTCGAATGGTGCTCCTTGCACCCACTTAAATAATAGATTTGGTTTCAATTTCAGATTACGACTGAGGTCGAAAACATATCCAGCACTCATAAAATAGTGTCTGACTAGCTTGGCATCTGGATCCAGCGAACCTTCTCCTATTGAATTAAGTGAATTACTCACTAACTGGGGAATAGAAAAACCGAGATAAAATCGATCAGAATGCCACATCACACCTGCACCTGCATTAGGAGAAATATCGTTGATGTTTTGGTTTGCAAGATTTGGGTCATTATTTGTGTTTTCTGAATAGTCTACTTGATATTGATTGAAACTCAACTGTAGTCCAAATGACAATTTGCTCCTATTAGAAAAATTGATTCGATAGGCTGAACTAAAATAAGCACCAAACTGATCTGTTAGTCCAATTTCATCTCGAATAAGCACGGCACCCAAAGCAATCGATCGATACTTAATCGGGCTATGAATCGAAAAAGTCTGTGTCTTAGGTGCTCCTTCGAATCCTACCCACTGATTGCGTGCTAAAAAACTAGTACTAATCCCATCATGGATGCCAGCATAAGCAGGATTGATCGCCAGCTGGTTAAACATATACTGTGTAAACATGACCTGCTGCTGGGCTCTTAGTCCGAAATGAACTGACAAAAGGCTTATGGTGATTAATATGATTTTTATGTTTTTCATCTTCAGGTAGTTTTCTTCAAGTTTTGATTCCTTTAGAGGAATTTTTCAATATCCAATATTATGGCTTTCAGACCCCTCATATGGGTGGACTCGTTGAAGCTTCAAATTTTCTCGGTGAACTGCCTTTATTTATCCTAATTAACAATTGGGTATAAAAAAACCTGCTACCCGTCTCGTTTTACAAGATTTAGGCAGCAGGGTTTGAAAATAATTTTACGTACTTATTATTGTACTCTTACAAATCCTTTGAGCAGCTCTTGTCCACTCCCTAGGTCTACGATATAGAAATAAGTACCTACAGGCAAACTTCCGTTGGAACCTAGTATGCCAGAGCCATCAGCAGTACCAAAGAAGGCATTGCCATTGTTGTCATACCCTTTAGTTTCCCACACTTTATTCCCCCATCGGTTAAATATTTGAACTGTATTGCTTGGAAAGTCTTCGATATTATCGATCTGCAAACTATTGTACGGCGCAGGACTAGAAGACGAAATCACATTATTGAGTACTTTGGCTGGCAGTTCACATTGATCTGCATCTAGGTAATTAGGAATACCATCCTGATCACAATCATCGTTAGTCAAATCCCCATCACCATTTGTATCTTCAGCGAGCGAACTTAGATTATCTCCATCATCATCACTATCCAAAAAGTTCGGGATACCATCACCATCGATATCATCGTTGGTAGGGTCTCCATCTTGATCCAGGTCTTCGTCGATCGTGAACAAGCCATCCCCATCATCATCTTCATCTTTATAATCTGGCGTACCGTCTCCATCAGTATCGTCATTATCTAAATTTCCATCGTCATTTGCATCTTCGTCAATATCCACAACCCCATCTCCATCTGTATCTAAGGTATCAAAAGGGTTGATAGGCTGTGCCGCACATGCTGGAGTAGCTGGAGGATAGCTCACAGTCAAAGTATTTTCAGGATTCACTGAAATCCGAACGTTCATCCCGTTCCTAAGACCATCTTCGACCTGAACCCAAGTGCCATCTACAAAATCCCACCCTGGCCAATTGACCCCATTTCCATTAGAATCTACCTCAGCTCCTGGCCACAATAGCCTACCAGACATTGGCTGGTTAGTAAGTGTTTGTACGACGTTACCACTCGCATTCACCCATTCCACCAGAGCTGTCAATCCAGCTGGATCAAATCCAAGTGCAGTTACTTCATAGTCTACATATGGCACATCATTGATACATTGTTCTTCCATCGTTATGTCTAGAGACCTGTCTTCCAATACAGTAACTTTCGCAGAACCTACAGCTGTACCACCTCTTCCGTCAGAAATTTCATAGGCAACTACAATTTCCCCAATATAATCGACTGGAGGAGTCACTGTAATCGTTCCGTTTGAATTAATAATTACAGCACCTATATCTGAACTAGCACTAGTCACGATAAGAGGATCTATATCAGGATCAAAATCATTAGCAAGTATATCAATCGTTATTGCTTGATCTTCATTCGTAGACACCACATCCTCAACCGTCACCGGATTATTATTGGTATTAATTACTATTTCATCTGTTGAACCGTCTGTAGTTGTGTTGCCTGCTGCATCGGTGACCGTAGCCACTACCTGATAGATACTGCCATCGTCGAAGGTACCCAGGGTGCCCATCGCGGGTGTATCATTCGCAGTATCTACACTCCAGTTCCCTGAAGCATCTGGAGTTACATTGTAGGTAGCTCCGTTTACTTCTACTGTCATCGTTTCGCCAGCTGGCAAAGCGGAGCCTGTACCTGTGGTACCTGTGATTACAGGAGCAGTGTCATTTGAAGTCAATGTATTTACCGTTGGTGCCGTTGGCGCAGTTCGGTCAATAATCACTTCATCTGTTGAACCGTCTGTAGTCGTGTTGCCTGCTGCATCGGTGACCGTAGCCACTACCTGATAGGTGCTGCCATCGTCGAAGGTACCCAGGATGCCACTCGCTGGCGTGTCATTAGCTGTATCCACACTCCAGTTGCCTGAAGCATCTGGGACTACATTGTAAACTGCTCCGTTTACTTCTACGGTCATTGTTTCGCCAGCTGGCAAAGCTGTACCTGTACCTGTAGTACCAGTGATCACAGGATCGGTGTCGTTTGATGTTAATGTATTTACCGTTGGAGCCGTTGGGGCGGTTCGGTCAATAACCACTTCATCTGTTGAACCATCTGTAGTTGTGTTGCCTGCTGCATCGGTGACCGTGGCCACTACCTGATAGGTGCTGCCATCGTCGAAGGTACCCAGGGTGCCCATCGCGGGTGTATCATTCGCAGTATCTACACTCCAGTTCCCTGAAGCATCTGGAGTTACATTGTAGGTAGCTCCGTTTACTTCTACTGTCATCGTTTCGCCGGCTGGCAAAGCGGAGCCTGTGCCTGTAGTACCTGTGATTACAGGAGCAGTGTCATTTGAAGTCAATGTATTTCCCGTTGGTGCCGTTGGCGCAGTTCGGTCAATAATCACTTCATCTGTTGAACCATCTGTAGTCGTGTTGCCTGCTGCATCGGTGACCGTGGCCACTACCTGATAGGTGCTGCCATCGTCGAAGGTACCCAGGGTGCCCATCGCGGGTGTATCATTCGCAGTATCTACACTCCAGTTCCCTGAAGCATCTGGAGTTACATTGTAGGTAGCTCCGTTTACTTCTACTGTCATCGTTTCGCCAGCTGGCAAAGCGGAGCCTGTACCTGTGGTACCTGTGATTACAGGAGCAGTGTCATTTGAAGTCAATGTATTTACCGTTGGTGCCGTTGGCGCAGTTCGGTCAATAATCACTTCATCTGTTGAACCATCTGTAGTTGTGTTGCCTGCTGCATCGGTTACCGTGGCCACTACCTGATAGGTGCTGCCATCGTCGAAGGTACCCAGGATGCCACTCGCTGGCGTGTCATTAGCTGTATCCACACTCCAGTTGCCTGAAGCATCTGGGACTACATTGTAAACTGCTCCGTTTACTTCTACGGTCATTGTTTCGCCAGCTGGCAAAGCTGTACCTGTACCTGTAGTACCAGTGATCACAGGATCGGTATCGTTTGATGTCAATGTATTTACCGTTGGGGCAGTTGGGGCAGTTCTGTCTATGACTACTTCATCTGTTGAACCATCTGTAGTCGTGTTGCCTGCCGCATCGGTTACCGTGGCCACTACCTGATAGGTGCTGCCATCGTCGAAGGTACCCAGGGTGCCCATCGTGGGTGTATCATTCGCAGTATCTACACTCCAGTTCCCTGAAGCATCTGGAGTTACATTGTAGGTAGCTCCGTTTACTTCTACTGTCATCGTTTCGCCAGCTGGCAAAGCGGAGCCTGTACCTGTGGTACCTGTGATTACAGGAGCAGTGTCATTTGAAGTCAATGTATTTACCGTTGGTGCCGTTGGCGCAGTTCGGTCGATAATCACTTCATCTGTTGAACCGTCTGTAGTTGTGTTGCCTGCTGCATCGGTGACCGTAGCCACTACCTGATAGGTGCTGCCATCGTCGAAGGTACCCAGGGTGCCCATCGCGGGTGTATCATTCGCAGTATCTACACTCCAGTTCCCTGAAGCATCTGGAGTTACATTGTAGGTAGCTCCGTTTACTTCTACTGTCATCGTTTCGCCAGCTGGCAAAGCGGAGCCTGTACCTGTAGTACCTGTGATTACAGGAGCAGTGTCATTTGAAGTCAATGTATTTACCGTTGGTGCCGTTGGCGCAGTTCGGTCGATAATCACTTCATCTGTTGAACCGTCTGTAGTTGTGTTGCCTGCTGCATCGGTGACCGTAGCCACTACCTGATAGGTGCTGCCATCGTCGAAGGTACCCAGGGTGCCCATCGCGGGTGTATCATTCGCAGTATCTACACTCCAGTTCCCTGAAGCATCTGGAGTTACATTGTAGGTAGCTCCGTTTACTTCTACTGTCATCGTTTCGCCAGCTGGCAAAGCGGAGCCTGTACCTGTGGTACCTGTGATTACAGGAGCAGTGTCATTTGAAGTCAATGTATTTACCGTTGGTGCCGTTGGCGCAGTTCGGTCAATAACCACTTCATCTGTTGAACCATCTGTAGTCGTGTTGCCTGCTGCATCGGTGACCGTAGCCACTACCTGATAGGTGCTGCCATCGTCGAAGGTACCCAGGGTGCCCATCGCGGGTGTATCATTCGCAGTATCTACACTCCAGTTCCCTGAAGCATCTGGAGTTACATTGTAGGTAGCTCCGTTTACTTCTACTGTCATCGTTTCGCCAGCTGGCAAAGCGGAGCCTGTACCTGTGGTACCTGTGATTACAGGAGCAGTGTCATTTGAAGTCAATGTATTTACCGTTGGTGCCGTTGGCGCAGTTCGGTCAATAACCACTTCATCTGTTGAACCATCTGTAGTCGTGTTGCCTGCTGCATCGGTGACCGTAGCCACTACCTGATAGGTGCTGCCATCGTCGAAGGTACCCAGGGTGCCCATCGCGGGTGTATCATTCGCAGTATCTACACTCCAGTTCCCTGAAGCATCTGGAGTTACATTGTAGCTAGCTCCGTTTACTTCTACTGTCATCGTTTCGCCGGCTGGCAAAGCGGAGCCTGTACCTGTGGTACCTGTGATTACAGGAGCTACTGCTGCTGTTGTTTGACTAACTATAGTTGGAGCCGTTGGGGCGGTTCGGTCGATAGTTACTTCATTAGTAGAAGCATCTGACGCTGCATTACCTGCTACATCAGTGACTGTAGACACTACTTCATAGCTATTACCATCGTCGAAAGTACCAAGCGTACCAGTGATAACAGGAGCAGTATCCGTATTTATAGACCAATTTCCTGAAGCATCTGGAGTTACATTATAAGTTGCCCCATTTACGGTCACGGTCATATTTTCATCTCCAGGCAGACCTGCACCTGTACCTGTGGTGCCTGTAATAATTGGCTTAACTGCATTTGTCGTTTGGCTCACCACTGTAGGTGCTGCAGGACTTACTGTATCTATGGTTATCTCATTGGAGCTCACATCTATGCCTTCGTTGCCTGCGGCATCTTCTACAATAGCTACAACTTCGTAACTGTTACCATTCGAAAAGATTCCTAGAGATCCACTTGCAGGGCTATCGCTATCTGTGTCTACACTCCATTTTCCATTTGCACCTGGAACTACATTGTATGTCGCACCATTTATTGTCACAGTCATTGTTTCATCAGCATCTAATGCAGCACCTGTACCTGTAGTACCAGTGATTATTGGTTTTAGATTGTTGGTGATTTGACTCAGTACAGTTGGCGCCGTTGGGTTCAAGGGGACTACCGCTTGTATAGCTGCTGTATTGTTATTGTTTGCTACATCATTCGCTACTATAGCAGGCACGTCGATTGTTACATCGTCAGACATATCTGGTGTAATGTCCACCGTATAAGTACTTCCATCAATTACTTTAAAATTGGATGCAAATCCATTTCCTACGATCACATCTGAAAGCACAAAATTGGAGACATCCTCACTAAAACTAAGTGTTACTGTAAAAGCTGAAGCACTCACAATAACCGTAGGTTCGTCTTGAATATCTACAGTCGGTGGTGTCGTATCTATATTGAGTTCATCTGCCGTCATGTCTGAAACTTCACACCCTGACACACCAGCTGTGACCAAAACTTCGTTTGCACCATTTGTATTGGGAGTAAAAACTCCATTATCAGGAGTTACTGCCTCGGTATCGATACTCCAATTGCCACTTCCATCAGCAGACAAGTTGTAAGTAGCAGTTGCCACTTCTACAACCAACGCTACTCCAGCATCTGCACTTCCTGAAATGACAGGAGTTTCATCGTTGGTCACTAGGTGCTGAATAGTAGGCACAGATGGAAATCCTATCACGGAAACAGTAAAAGCCTCCGCTGAGCCTGCACAAGATGTAGCAGAATTTTCTACCGTAATGGTAGCCTGATAAGTATCTGGATCAGCTCCAGCGGGAATATCAATAACGATAGGGCTACTCGAAAGTGTTGCTCCCACCACATCTACAAAACCAAAAGCTTCGGCAGTACCATCAAAATCGATGCTATATGTATCGGGAGAATTGGTAGTCGCACTGAACTCCAGATCACCAGATGTAGTTCCTTCACAAACCACTGGGTTTTGCCCCAAGGTCATCGTAGGATTTGCGGGATCGCTTAATAAGATTGATGTCAATTGATTTGACGGACAATTTTTTAGTGTAACACTGATATTGGTATAGCTACCTGCTGAAAGATTTAAAATAGTCAAATTGCCACTGCCGTCAGATGCCAAAGTTTGAGACACCAAGCTACCCAAAGTATACTCCACTGTATAGCTCGTTGACACATCCAAACCAGTCAACTCAATGCTACCGTTTGTACCTCCACATGTAGTAGGATCGACCAAAGTACCTTGTGCGATAACAGGATTAGCTGGGTCCGACAATGTGGTAGATAAGGCATTGGAAACGCAACCACTATTCGTAACAATAATATCTGTATAAGCGCCTTCACTCAAGCCTGAAATGGTATAATCTCCCAAGCCATTGGCGGTGAAAGTTGATGTAGTAACAGGCGAACCATCCATTTGATAATCCAAATCATAGGTAGTATTTTCAGCCAAATTGCTGATTTCGATAGAACCATCTGTACCACCACAAGTAGTAGGTGCCATAACCATTCCTAATTCAATATCTGGTGGGTTCAATACAATACTTGGTATGGTATTCGACTGACAGCTATTACTTGTTTGGATTACACTTATATTGGTATAAGTACCCGCACCTAGGTTGTCTATTTGAATAGCTCCAGTCACATCTGCAATCAACGGAGATACAGAGTTGACCAACGAACCATCTTTGGTATATTGATAATCATAATTATTCGATGGAACTAAACCACTCAAACGGATATGCCCATCCATCGAAGAACATGATGCTGGTGCTTGCTCTGTATCATATATAATCGTAGGGGCCAGAGGTTCGCTCAAACTATAAGGCCCTTCTAGCACATTGGATGTACAACTAGATGAAGTCACAGAAATATCTGCATAGCTACCTGCCGATAGGCTGTTGATAGTCAATACCCCACTAGAAGCGGCAATGGTACGGCTCACAGGAGTTCCGTCTTTTTCATAATCAACAGTGTAAGAAGTATCTCCTGACAGTCCATTCAATCGGATATACCCATCAGTTCCTCCACATGTGGTAGGATTAAATGAAAGTTGATGAGCGATCGTTGCTGGTGTTGGCTCGCTCAGTACCACTGGCCCTACAAGGGTGTTGGATGGACATGAAGGCAAATCTGCATAAATATCCGTGTATGTACCATCGTTGAGTCCTGTGATAGTAACCTCTCCACTTGCATTTGAACTCAAATTAGTGGAAACATCCACATTGTCCTTTTTGTATCTGATGGTATATGGCTGACTAATCCCCAAACCGTCAATCATGATAGAGCCGTCTGTCAAATCACATCCACTTGGATCTTGGGAAGAAACCAAGGCAATGGTATTAGTAGGATTACAAGCGATAAGCACTCCCGCTGATGGATTGCTTTCGCAAAACGCAATATCAGGATTGTCCATTGTAACAGTCGCAATACCATTGGCATATAGCACAGGCGAAGGAAGATCTAAATCCTCAATGACCCAATTGCCAATAGCAGCCAATGCCCCTTGAGGAACTGACGCTACCGCTCCAGGGATTTTTACTCCATCGATATACAGTTGAATCACATAGGCCGAAGTCGTTGAGACCAATACCTCTCCTTCTAGTGTGGCATCTCCTGCTACTGGGCTAGAGGTGATTTTCAATGAATTGGTAGGGTCTGGTGTTTTCGTGCGTATTTGTACGCCTGCAGAAAAATCTCCTTCTGGCTCACTCAAATCTACATTTTCTGCCGTAGCAAATACCCACTGATTAGCATTGATAGAAAGCCCTTCAGCAGTCCACGATCCAGGAGAAAATACAACTTGGCTCGGCACGACTTCACTTTTAGTTCCTGTCTCGGTATTGGCCACATATATTCTTATGGTAAGGTTTGTAGTACTTTCGGTGGTAGACCCACTCACTTCCGACACAGTACCAGCAGCTTCTACACAAAAATCATCCGTAATCACTGGCGCATCCGATGGAGGAGCCAACACTTCTAAATTTACTTCGTCCGATATCAAATCGGTACAAGCATATGAGGTGCTCGCAATACTGACACGGTAATCGTAACCATTGTACCCTAGCGGTATGTTCGTAATGGATAAACTGCTAGTGGTAGCACCTGCATAACCTGGAGCCGAACCTCCATTAGTAATAGTACTCCATACTGAACCATTAAACTCTTCCCATTGGTAAACCAAGTCATCGCCTGTAGCTGTGACTGAAAAAGATGCATCTTCATCTCGCATGATGCTTTCTGCTACAGGTTGTGTGGTGATGTTGCCAGCTATACCTGCAGTAGTCACATAGCTGTTGGTACCGGAGTATCCTCCTTGCCCGTCTACTCTACCCTCGGCATCTGATGTCACTGGCGAACTACCCAATAGACCGTCGTTGTCAGCATCTGCAAAACCTGCTTCTACCACATCATCACAACCATCGTTGTCACTGTCCAGGTCTAGATGATTAGGCACTCCATCGCCATCCGTGTCATACACATCTGGATATCCATTATTATCACTATCAGTATAAACGGTCGTAGACCCATCACTTACGCCGTTGTTGTCCAAAACATCTCTCCAGTTTTCAAGACCATCTCCATCTTCATCTCCATTGGGCTCATTGCCTCCTGCTTCTACTATGTCATCTATTCCATCATTGTCATCATCCAAATCAGCGATATCATCAAGCCCATCATTGTCTGAATTGGTTTTGTATCCTACCACTTGGTTGATAATGATTCCTGAATCATAAGAGCCATCACCAACATCGGCCAAAGCTATCTTGAAAGTATAAGTCGTATTAGGTGTCAGGTTTTCTATACGCCCATTGAGGAGTGTGGTCATTCCGTTGAATTCGATGAACAATGGACCAGGTGTACCTTCATTGTTGTCTATAAAATAATTGGATTTAGTCAAATCAGCAGACGTACCATCTTGGGCACCCCCACATACACCACCATTCACAGAATTAACAGCGACGACATTGCCAGACTCTGGAACAAGTGCAATGTTTTGCGTGCCACTTATACCTGGTCCTGAAACGAAAAAACCAAAGGCATCATTAAATCGAGAGCACACATAGTCTGGGTATTCCTCTGACCCAAATTGATATGAAATGATAATAGCATCTACATCCGCTCCTGTAGTGATTTCAAACTGAAAAATAGCAGCATCATAAATGCCGGTAGAATTGATAGCCACCAAGTCTGGATCACTATAAGTATTGCCTGTGTTCTCTGACGAGCCAGCGGCATCGTTGGAAGAGAGGGCTGTAGTGACACTTCCTGTCGATAAGATGATCCCCGAATCTACACTTAGCCCAGCACCATTTATCCCATCAGAGAAAGTACCATACTGAGCACCAGCATCACCAGGATTTGGAAACGTCCCATTGGCAAGTGTAACACCCGTTCCTTCTATGCGGCCCATCAGTGCACTGGCCCCTGCGCTCCCATTGTCTATGGTAGCTTGTGCCATCACGTTGAGTCTGAGACCAGCGTAAAGCAGAAACAAGCAAAATGACCATTTAGCCATAAATGCTTTCTTGATATTTTTCGAATGATTTTCGTAGGTAGATTTGTGAGTTTTCATAGTCTTTTTATTTTATGAATACTCAATATTAAAATAGGACACTCCCTTATATGGGAGGACTCGTTGAAAGGCGAAGATTACTCGGTGAGCTAAAACACTCGCTTGCTCGAAAGAAATAATGTATTTTCTCTAAGTAAAAGCAGTATAACTCTTTAATACGTTAATGTTCCGAGGACAAGATATCTCTGAGTGTGGCAATAATTGTTTCGTTTGACTTGGTCGCTTCTTGAATGATAGCCTCTTTGGATTTGCCTTGATCTAACAAGGCCTGATGAGCATCATTGATTACGCTATCCAAACCATGGTATCCTAAGACCTCATTGCTTGTTTTGATGCCATTACAGGCTTCTTGCAGTAGCTTTTCATTAGACTCCGTCATTGCAAGAAGGTATTTGTTGATAAAACCTTCGTACTGATCGAGATAGTGAGCGGTCAATTCTTTTTTAAATTCTACGTCTCCTTCAGACAATTCGTGAAGACGAAGATGTATCGGATTGTCTTCGATAATAGCCGTACGCTTGAGTACTTTACCTAGGTTCTTTAGAATTTTTTTATAGAGCTCTTCAGGGCTAAATGGCTTAGTAATATAATCCGTCATTCCTAGTTCCTTCACTTTTTTGCGCACGTCGAGCAGTGCCGATGCTGTGAGTGCAATGATGGGCAGGTGCTGGGCATAGGTGGTAGATAGCTTCCTGATTGCCTGAGTCGCTTGATAACCGTCCATTTCAGGCATTTGTAAATCCATCAATATGAGATCATAACGTTCGGTCTTGGATCGTTCCAAGGCCAAGCGTCCATTCTCTACAAAATCCATCTTCATGCCCCATTTCTGCAGAAATTTTTCTAGCACAATTTGGTTGGCTCGATTGTCTTCTGCGACAAGCAAATGTATGTTTCTATGCGCTACATTTTCGAAAACAAGCAGGTTGTTTTTGATCTCTCCGTCTACATCTGAGGCATTGCCGATAGGCAAATGAATATCGAAATAAAATATCGAACCATATCCCAATTCGCTATCTAAGTGGATTTCACTACCCATCAGTAGTAAAAGTTTTTTGGTAATGGCCAAGCCTAAACCCGTCCCTCCAAATTTTCTAGTCGTATCGTCGCTAGCTTGTGCGAAATTTTCAAAAATCAACGATTGGTTGTCTGGTTCAATACCTATTCCTGTATCGTGTATTTCAAAATGGACTTGCGCCATTCCTTCCTTTTTTTCTCCCAAAGTGACATCTATCTTGATGAAGCCTTCTTCAGTAAATTTAATGGCATTGCTCAACAGATTGCTGATGATCTGAGTGACCCGAATAGGATCACCTACAAATATGTTTGGCAATTGCTCATCATACTGCAGCACCAATTCCAGTCCCTTTTTATTCACCTCTGGCATTACCGATTGTTTGAGGTTCATTAGTATTTCACTCAGGTCAAAATCTACTTTTTCAATATCGACTTTACCTGATTCAATCTTATTGTAATCCAATATATCATTGATGAGTGACAACAAGTTTTCTCCAGAAAATTTCAAAAGATTCAAATGATCCAGGTGCTTTTGCTCTAGCTCTTCCATAAGCAACAGGTTGGTTACACCTAGGATCGCATTTAGTGGCGTCCTGATCTCATGACTCATCGTTGACAAGAAGTTTTCTTTAGCTTTAGCTGATTCTATAGCTTCCAGTTTAGCTTTTTCAGCCAGTTTCATCGCTACTTGGATGGCATCGTCGTATTTTCTTCTTTTAGAAATATCACGTGTAGACGACTGCAAGGAGATCACTTCATTGTTTTCATTCAAAATAGGTTTGTAATAAAGCTCTACCCACACGTAGGTACCATCCTTCTTTCTCAACCTCGACTCTACCCCCGTAAAACTTTGATTATCAATTGATTTGCTATGCACTTCAGTTTTGAACTTGTCTAGCAAATCTGGATGTATCAAATCATAAAGACTCACGCCAATCAGTTCTTCTGGCTCATAGCCGAGCAAATCTTTGACAGACGATGACAGATAACTATATCTACCATCTGGCTCATGCAAGCAGATCATATCTGTGGAATGCTCAGATAGCAATCTATACATCGCTTCACTTTTTTCCATTCGATCTCTGGCCTCGACTAGTTCTTGAATATTTCTAGCCACTCCAAAAGTGCGGACTCCGAGAGCGCCATCAAACTCTATTTCTACCGTCTGCCCTACCCAAACGGGCCCATTTTCTCCCTTCATCTTAAACTCCAAATAGGAAGACCTTATTTTATTTTTGAGTGTATGGACATAGTAGTTAGACACTCGTTTAGCATCAGACTCGTGTACCAAGTTTGAAAAATGCATTTTCAATAATTGCTCTTCTGAAAAGCCAGACATTCGAACAAGCACAGGGTTTACATAGATAAACATACCCTTCGGGTCTAGCTCATAGACCATATCACCGATTCGCTCTAGTCGGTTTCTAAAGGTCTGCTCCGTTTGAGACTGAGCCAACTTGGTTTCTTCAAGAATTCGGTTAGATTTTTTTAATTCAAGAAGAGCAGTCACCTGTCTGGACAAAGCCCATAGTGCTTCTTTCTGACCTTTCGTTAATTTTTTTGGCTGGTGATCTATGACACAAAGAGTACCTAGCGCATAACCACTAGTAGTCACCAATGGAGCCCCTGCATAAAATCGCACATGAGGATCTCCTATGGCAAGAGGATTGTCATGAAACCGCTCATCTTCAAAAGCATCTGGCACTTCTAGCAAATCCTGTGACGAATGAATCGCATGGGCACAATAGGCGAGCTCTCTTGGCGTCTCTGTTGCCTCCAGTCCATGGCGGGATTTGAACCACTGCCTGTCCTTATCTATCAAACTCACCAATGAAATAGGCGAATCGCAAATCTGTGCTGCGATTTTTGTAATGTCATCAAAGCTCTGCTCGATAGCCGTATCTAGGATATGGTACGAATAGAGTTCGACAAGTCTTTCCTTCTCATTGGCAGGATTTTTAGGAGCGATCATAAGGTCTTAGTGTTAAACTAAATGATGGTACGATCGAGCAGATCATATCTTTCGATAGTTTATGAATTACGTTTCACAAACATCCTATCTGGACATCAAAGCAATTGGATTTTCGTCAATAATTCAGGCTTATATTTGGCACTTACAGGCACTATTGAATCGCCAATAAGTAGGCTATTTTGATCAATGTTGTCAATTTTATTGATCTGTACTAGATACGAGCGATGTACACGCATAAACAAATCTTTGGGCAGTCTCTCTTCTATGCTGCTCAACTTGTAATATACCACATGAGTCTTGTCCGTAGTATGCACTTTTATATAATCACCATAGCCCTCTACGTACAATATCGATTCGAAATGCACCTTGGTCAGTAGAAAATCTATTTTCATAAAAACAGCATCTCCACCTGTTATTTTTTCTTCCTTCTGGGTCAGATTGTCTTTGGCCTTAGTCACCGCTTTCATAAAGCGTGTGTAGCTTTCTATGGGTTTTACTAGATAATCTGTAACATCAAATTTGAATGCCTCTACCGCATATTTTTCTTGAGAAGTCACCAGTATGATTTCTGGTTTTTTATTCAATGATTTGATAATATCCAAACCACTGACTTCTGGCATTTGTACATCGAGAAACACAATGTCTGGCTCTAATTCTATGATTGCATTGGTGCCCTCCATCGCACTTTGATAGGAGCCAAGCAACGTTAGAAACCCTGTTTGCTCTATAAGAGATGTAATAATTTTTAGCGCGATGAACTCGTCATCGATAGCAATACAAGTTATTTTCTTTGACATAATACTATTAGGTTAGTGGTTTTGTTTTTTTGTACTCGATACATGATACTCCTTTTAAAAGGTACAAAAATCTATGCTCATAATTAATTGACTTCCTTAGTATTTTAAAATTGGTTTGACCAACCCTTCTAATTTACCTATGTATAGATACTTTTTAGTTCTTCTATTTTGGCACTCGCCTCACGAACAAACAACTCCAAATTCATATTGAGATAGGTGTCATTTTTATTGATTGCCGCCTCTTCTATCTCAAATATTTTGGAAATAAACTGCTTCTGTTCTAAGTTTTCAAAATTGGGTTTCACCTTGTGCGAAGTACGAGCTAGAGCATCAAAATCTCGAGCTTCGTACTGTTTCATCATCTTTTCTAGTTCGAAAGGAACCACATCTAGCACTCCTTCTATAATGTCTCGAACCATTTCATCGTCTTGGTTAGTTATCTGATACAGATATGGAAAATGTGCTTTAGTAATTTCCTTCACCTCTGATTTCGATTTTTTATCAGCAGATGTTTTGAGCATCTTTATTTCTTCTACAGGGCAAGTGATCACCAACGCACCCTTTTCTGCTCTAAGATCGAATGAGCCACTTACTTCTAGGTATTTTTGAGCCATTCGCTGTTGCGCATCGGGCAAGAGATTGGATTTGAATGTAAGCCTGATTGATCTTGTAGGTGTATCGTAAGCAAAAATGACTCGCACATGACCATCGGGGCGACTTTCATTGATAATACTGATCAAACGAACAATCCCCGTATAAAGCTTATGCTTATTGCCTATCACGATGGATGATTCAAATTCCTTTTCAAACACCAAGTGCACATCAGTTTCGCCAAGGAAAGTATCCTCTACTGCTGCAATGATTTGATCGATTTTGAATGGTGTGTTCGTTTCCTTGAGTTCATTAGCTGTTAGTTGGTTGACAGCGTGCTCTAGGTAGCTGGTGATGATACCACAGCTCAATTGATATCTTTTTTTGGTCTCCGCCTCCAAATGCTCACTGATCGATTTAGACAAAAATTTCAGCCCTGCGATCGGCGTTTTTATTTCATGATGTAGTTTGTTATATATGGCTTGGTTGATGATTTTTTCTTGCTCCAGTTCTCTGATTGTTTGACGTAAGTCTTGATTCTCTTTTACTACTCCTTTTTCACCCAATTCTCTTTCAATTATTTCTTTGTACAACTGCGTATGATCCTGAATGAACCAATGATAATGATACTGCCCTTCTACAGCCACTTTTTCTATGCGATAGTCGCAAATATGATCGCTACTAAAAAAGGAATCGGTGACACAGAAAAAATTAAGCACTTCTCCTACCTGCAAGTCTAGGATTTGAATTTTATTACTATTCAGAAAATGGCTTTTTTTAAAAATAGTCCCTTCAAAATCAGAGAGGTCTTCTAACGTATGGCATGAATCAAGAAAACGACCATTTTGATTTAAAACTACTAATTGTGCCGTCTTATCGAGAAGTTCTGACTTGTATTGAATGTATTTCATGCTCCCTATTCTATGCTGCTTTTATATCCCTTAAGCCCACAAGTTATTCATTGAATTTGCTCTTCTTTTTTTTACTCGATCAAAGTATTCAGTTTAGGGTCGACTATACGTATTTCCACGGTGAAGGCTCAATTAGCTCAAAGCTGTTTTAATGGCCTTCAGATCTTTTATAATCTCCAAACAAGCCGTTTTCACACCTTCAAACATTTTTCTATCCGTTACTTTTGAGGGTTTGAGTATGTCTAGTTTACTAAAAAAATCATCCATGCTTACAATATCCAATGCCTCATTGCTTACTCTTATCTTCTCACAGGCTACTTTCAATTGATCCATATCACCCAGCGCCTGTGCTTCTGAAAACTGAATTCTGAAGGTTTTATAGTTATCCAAATAGTGATCTGTGACTTCATTGACAAAGGCAAGATCCCCATCTGTATAGTTCATTATTTTTTGAAAAATAGCAGTTTCAGGCAAACCTGCTGTTTTTTTCACTCTCACCGCACCATGGTATTTAACGATCTTTTTATAGAGTTCTTCTGGGCTGAAAGGTTTGGTGATAAAATCAGTCATACCGAGTTCTTTCACTTTCTTCCGTACGTCTAGCATTGCCGAAGCTGTAAGTGCAATAATGGGGACCTGTTTGGCATATTCGGGTGCTCCACTTCGAATACTCTGCGTTGCTTGATAGCCGTCCATTTCAGGCATTTGCAGATCCATCAGTATCATATCATAAGCTTCAGATTCTGCTTTTTCTACGGCCTCTTTACCATTCTCCACAAAGTCCATTTTGATGCCCCACTTGTCTAAAAATTTTTCTAATACGATCTGATTGGCTCGGTTGTCTTCGGCTACTAGCACTTTGATATTTCTATCTGCTACATTGGCAAATGTCGTTTCTTTGACCTTACTCTTCGCTGGTTTGGGTTCATTGTTGCCTATAGGCAAAACCACATCAAATGAGAAAACCGACCCAAATCCCAAATCGCTATCGAGTCGAATCTCACTACCCATAAATTCCAATAACTTCTTCGTGATGGCCAATCCCAGTCCTGTGCCTCCAAACTTTCTGGTCGTATCTCCACTGGCTTGAGAAAAATTCTCAAAAATCATCGATTGATTGGACTTTTCGATCCCAATCCCAGTATCGTGTATCTCGAAATGAATAGTGGCTTGTTCGGCCTCTTGCGAAACTAACGAGACGCCCAATTTGATAAACCCTTCTTCGGTAAATTTAATGGCATTGCTCAGCAGGTTGTTGATGATTTGCGACACTCTTACAGAATCCCCAACAAATACATGTGGTAATGCTTCGTCATACCTAAGTATCAAATCAAGCCCTTTTTCTTTCACTTTAGGTGCCTGCGTTTGTTTAATGCGAGTCAACAGTTTTTTAAGATCAAAATCGATCTGTTCAAACTCTATCTTACCAGCGTCTATCTTATTATAGTCTAGAATGTCATTGATGAGTGCAAGCAGATTTTCACCAGAAAATTTCAATAAACCTAAATGCTCCAGATGCTCCGCTTTCATCTCTTCAGAAAGCAACAGGTTGGTCACGCCTAGTATGGCATTGAGCGGCGTTCTGATTTCATGGCTCATCGTAGACAGGAAGTTTTCTTTGGCTTTTGCCGAAGCGATGGCCTCCTGCTTGGCTACTTCGGCCAATGCTGAAGTTTGCCGAAGTGCTTCTTTATAATTTTTGTCTGCAGTAATGTCCCAGTTAGTACCTACCATCCGAAGCGGTTGTCCATTGTCGTCACGCTCTACCAAAGCCAGCGCTCGAATATGGTGTACAGATAGATCTGGCCAAACGATCCTAAACTCAGTATCAAATTTTTTCTCCCCAGATAGGGCTGCAGCTACTTCCTGATCTACTCTTTCTAAATCCTCTGGATGAACACCGTTGCGCCAGATCTGATACTCCCCAGAAAAACTTTCTTTAGTAATCCCATATAGCGAGTACATGGTATTATCCCAGTTTAATGTTTCATGGAACACATCGAATTCCCAAATGCCAATTTTAGCCGCTTGTGTAGCCAATTTCAAACGGCTAGAAACGCTCTTCAATGCAATTTCGGCTTCCTTTCTTTGAGTGATATTTTCTATCTGAGATACAAAATGAAGTGGGCGTCCTGCCCCATCTCGCACCAAAGATACGCTCAATAGTGCCCAGACTAAATGACCGTCTTTGTGGAAATATCTCTTTTCCATCTGGTAGCCATCTATTTCTCCTGCTATGAGTTGCTGTACCTGACGCATATCTCTCTCCAAATCCTCTGGATGGGTAATATCCTGAAAAGTCATCTTTTCCAATTCGCCTTTAGGATAGCCGATAATCTCGCTCAGTTTTTTATTGATACTCAGCCATTTTCCAGAGGTCGAAACCAGTGCCATCCCAATGGCAGAAAATTCGAAAGCACTCCTGAATTGCTCCTGTGTTTGCCTTAGGCTTTCCTGAATTTTATCTCTGCGATTAAGTACCCTAATCAAAAACCAAGTAGTAATCAGCAAAGCCACAATAATGCACCCTATGAGTATGGATATACCAAGCTCTGTACTCATGGCTGTATTGGATTCCATAAGTATTCGCAAATAACCAAACAACACAGGAATAATGATGATCAATGGAATGAGTCTCTTAGCCACACGGCCTCCAGAGTAGGGACTGTTTATCACTTTCATAAACCCACTATTCGAATTGATAAAAAGCAAACCCACTGATATCAGAATAAATCCTATCGCTGTATAAAATGACATCGGTAGAAAGGCCAAAATCCCCCTAAACTCCCCTACACGGTATAAATAGCCAATCACCGAAAAAAAACCCACTACAAATACAGTAGCCGCTAGCCAATTCGCTACCTGTATGGCACGCTCTTTAGCCGATAGCACCAAAGCCATAGCGAATAATAGAAACCCGAGCACTGTATTGGGTGCCATACTATTCAGCTTTCCTTTCTCCATATCCACCATGAGCTGCTCTGTACAGATCACATGATCTATTTGAAATTCTGATTGAGTAATTAGGTTCACCACCTTTATCAAACATATGATGAACAATAGGAGTACTACCATCTTCACCACACCGTTGAACAGATCAAATTTTCCTTTTTTCAAAAGTCCAATAATCCCACCCCCAGATAAAACAAAGCAAATTGCTGTCATGGGATTGACAGCTACGAGACCAGAGGTTGGCCGTTTGAGTACTTCTACATCCAACACCCAACCTAGCAGGATCATAACTCCTGCCATTACGACGAAAAGGGCAATTAATAGCGACAGATTTGAATAACTATAATAATCATTCTTGCCTTCGTCGGAATCCAACAACTCATTTTTGGTTAAAATCATATAAACTACAAATTAGGTTTCGGTTTCCTAAATATAACAGGAAAATGAAGAGTCCTAGTAATGAATGACTTGATAATTGCACTGATATCACGGATTCAATGACTTAAATAAGTTCCGTATTACATCACGGGAAATTTGTGATTTTAAACTGAGGATAACACAACTGAATTACAGGATTTTTTTGCCAGCATCCATAGCCTGCCAATCAAAATCAGGTCTAATCTAATAAAATCAGTCCGCATACTTTCCGTCATTCGTTCGCCACACACTTGATCGAGGGGGTCTGCTGATCTGCGCGCGGTACAGGAGATGCTCGGCCATGAATCCATCACGACGACAGAGATTTACACCCACCTGGATCGAGATTACCTGCGGCAAATAATCCGTGATTTTCATCCGATGAGCTAGACTCATTGATCTAATGATTTGCTAATCCAAAGAATATCATTCTGCGCCAAACCAAAATCGTTTAGCGATAATGAATTAGCTTACCAATATTTCGTGCAAAATGCATTATTTTATTACTTTTAATAAAGATACCGTTATATTCTATTATCTCCAGCTATATCCAACCATGAACCCGACCATTAAAAACATAGTTTTGCTTTTCGCATGTTTTCTTCCATTTATTGTAAAAGGTCAACCGGAAGATTATTATCTGGCACCTGCTCCTACTGGCGATGACAGCAATGATTGTCTTCTCTCAGGAGACCCTTGTGCTACATTGGATCATATCATGACGCTTGTAGCAGACAACGACAATATCTACGTAGAAGGAGGGGTATATATGGGCTCTCCTACAATTGATCACACAATAAAGCTAATCGACATTAGTGGTAAATCTACATTTGGTATAGTTACACTAAATGCCAATATAAACTTTACCATTGGGCTAATGGAAGCCGAGGTGGTACAAGTCAATCCCGGCGGCTCAATACAAGACGCTGTAGACCTATGCCCCCCCTCAGGAGCAGGGTATATAGAAGTTCGAACTGGGGTCTACAATGAATCGGTGACTTTTAACAAGGACCTATCCTTTACTTCAATCAGTGATCCAATTACTATTACAAACATTGAAATGGATAACGGCGCTACACTGACTACCGACGCGAATATGACGATCTCAGGCAATGTCACTTTAACTAATGGCATTATAAATACACAGTCTACTCTTTATTTGGGTACTGGTGCATCAGATATAGTCGAAACGAACTCTAACTATGTGACAGGTAAAGTCACTATGCTCACACGTCCGGTAGGAACCGGCTCCATTGACTTCCTAGGTGCCAATGTTACAAATTCGTCGAATATTGGTGACGTTACTATTACAAGAACTACTGGCTCTGCCGCCGTGGTAGATGGAAACCCGGCTAATTCAATTGCTGTGGTTTGGGATATTACTTCCACCGGCACACCATCTGCCACCAGCCTAGAACTCCATTGGGTTTCTCCATTTGACAATGGGCTGACATTGAACCCCATGGATATATACCGCAAGACAGGTTCAAATTGGGATGCAAATAATGACCCCGCTGATGCAAGTGGCAGGACTATCAATTTCCTGAATATAGATGCCTTTGGCTCCTTTACGGTGTCAGAAGATGGCTCCTCCCTCCCAGTAGAACTATTAGCATTCGATGCTACCGACTATTTAAATCATGTATTTCTCCAATGGCAAACGGCCTCAGAAATCAACCATGACTATTTTGAGATTCAAAGAAGCAGGGATGGAGAAAATTTTGAAGCCATCGGACGTCTCAGTTCGCATCACAACAGTTACGAAATCCAGACATACGACTGGAAAGACTACAGCCCATCGCCAAGTAGCACGTCCTACTACCGACTCAAAATGGTGGATTTCGATGGTTCGTTTGAATACTCCAAGACAATCGCAGTAACCCATAACGCTGGTTCCTCGATCACCCTGTATCCAAATCCTGCAAAGGAATCGATCAGCATCACCGCTGATGCGGAAATCGAGCGCATAGAGATCTTCAATACTTCGGGTCAGCAGTTGCGCGCTGATTTACATGACCATACAATCGATCTTTCAGGAATAGCCCCCGGCATCTACGCACTCGCCATCGTTTCTAGTGGTGGAGTCAGCGTGAAGAAATTCATTAAGGAATAATATCACAAAATTTAGGCGGTGCTGGTTGACAAGCACCGCCAACCAAGCGCACTTCTTAGCTTGAGACTTCTCTGGTGCCCTCCTCCGTCGGTTACCTTTCGAAGTGACGTTATTATTTTTTGGACATCGTAGACCCAACCGTCCCTTCGAGCCCAAAAGCATATATAAATCAGGTATCTAGAAACCTAAATGAAGCACCCTGAGAAAAACCATAGGCGAGAAGTCTCAAACTATTTCCAGGCGATCAAAATCATCGCGTGCTCCACTCTCAAATGCCGTGCAGTCATGCATAGCTTGAGACTTCTCAGGTACCCACCTTCGCCGATTGCCTTTCGAAGTGACGTTTTCCTTTCCGAAAACCATCAACCAATCAAGAAAGCCTTAAATTCTTCATTAAACCTTCTTTTATACTAACTTTAAATTTCACGATATTTACACAATACATGATAAGCCCTGCATGCATTAAATTTAATATGAGTATCACCTGAGGATAAAAACCTCCGGCCTAAAACACCTATCTTATGTCCAGCAAACCCTTATTCACTCACTTTATTTCGATCATACTATTAATTATAGGAATCACACCTATTACGCTAGCCCAAACCGTCCATCGCTATGTAGAAGTAGGTGGGGTTACTTCAGGAGATTGTGAAAACCCAAACTCCCCTTGTACACTGGATCATGCCATTTTCTCAGCTAATGAAGGTGATGTGCTTATCTTGGGCGAGGGTACTTTTCCAGATGACGAAATCGACATAGGCGTTACCCTCAGGGGACTGGGTCCAGATCTCACGATTCTAAACAACCTCCTCATCTCTGCAGATAATGTAACGATAGAAAATGTACAAGTCACGGGAGGCACTTCCCCCGGTATAGATATTCGGGCGTCCAATTTCACCCTGCGTCATGCGGCCGTCAATGGCTATGCTCGAAACATAGAAGTCGCAACACTCTCACTGACCGACATTACAGTGGATAATTGCAACCTCAATGATGCCACCAACACTGCTTTTTGGGTAAATAATACGGGAAGCATCGATGGGCTCACCATCACCAATACCACCATGGACAATGCCTCCTATGGTCTCTATCTACAAAATGATAATGGCTCCAACAATGCCGTCACCAACGTAACGATCCGCAACTCGACCTTCAACAACAATACAAGAAAGGGCATGTACATAGAAAAGCTGAACAATGCCCTTTTTGAAAACATCTCTGTAGTAAACAGTGGCACGGACGCCACTTACGCATGGAATGCGGGGATCGACATCAATTTAAAATCAGACACTTATACCGATATCACGATCCGCAATTCATACATATCTGGATGTGGGAGTCTAGGCCCCAACAATGCTGGAACTAGTGAAGCACGAAGACCCGTTGGTATGACTATCAAAGCGCGTACCGATGCGCCTTCATACAATGCAGTCCCCGCTTCATTATCCAATGTCACACTGGACGGCGTTTACATTGATGGATTGGTCAACGACTTAAGGTTTGGAGAAGTTGACAAGACTGACAACAACGGGGTTGACATGAGTACCGTCACCCTCCAGCACTGTGTATTTGACCAGGCGTCAGGTGGATATGAATTGATCAATGAAGAAAATAATGGTACCCTGACCGCTGATCACAATCACTGGCAAGGAGCAGCCACACCAAACACTGCTACTTTTAGCACAGCCTCGATCGACATAGACAATGGTCTCGTGCTGACCAATCCGATAGTTGATGAAAACCATATCACTTATGCCACACTTACCGACGCGATAGCAGGCACTGGCAACACCATCCAACATATATTGGCCGGCACTGTCTCAGGTACCACTACAGTCACTAGGGCTTTGACACTTAGCTTTCCAGGCGCAGGCTATTTGGACAGCGACAGCCGAGTCACTTTCGAAAACCTAACGGTGAATGGCGGAAACTTGACCCTTGCAGGAGATGTGGCTATTTCAGGTTCACTAGATCTGACCAACAACCTGCTCGTCGGAGATTATAACATGGTATTGGAGGGTACTCAGACTGGTTCAGGTAGCATCACCGCTAACGATGCGGGAGGCCTAGTACTAGTAGGCAGCGGCGATGTGACTACTCTGCGTACATCAGGTACATTTGATCGCGTAGTGGTCAATCGCGCGGGAGCAGACATTACTTTGACTGCAGATATGCAAACCGAACATCTGGCACTCGAGCAGGGCTACATCGATGCGAGTGCATTCGATATGGTAATGACAGGTACACCGATCCATGGCAGCAACGACTCCTACGTCAAAGGTACTTTTTCGTTAGTCGTCGCGGGAGCTAATGTTAACAACCAATTGATCTTTCCAATAGGACAAACTACCTACAAACAACTCCTGATGAAAGGTGTAAATCAAGTAGTAAGTGAAACCTATGATGGAATTTTCAACGAAAGTGACCCAGATGCAGCACCGACGTTTGCCGGAACAGACCCGCTCGATGCACTGGCCAACAATGCAGAATGGGTGATCACGCCATCTAGCCCTGCCGATGTCAGCAACGTGAGCAGAGTGGCACTCACCTATGACCATCGTGAGCAAGTATCTGACCCAACCAATCTCCGTGTGGCACATCTACAAGGTGCCGACTGGGTCAATCTAGGCGGCAGCGGCACCTCACCTATACTTACTCCAGGTACTAACCACCCCAACCCCATTACGGCAGGCATCGCCTCTTATCACTTTACTCTGGGTAATGAGGGTGGTACGAATTTCACTTCCTCAGATAACGTCTATGTAGATGGTACAGCCACAGATGATACGGGTGCTGGTACCATGGGTGATCCGAAAAAAACGGTAGCGGCAGGGTATGCCATGGTGGCCGATGGCACAGGTACACTGCGCATCGCCACTGGCACGTACGCAGAATCCCTCACCGTCCACAAAGACATCGACATCATCGGTACAGGCAGTCCGGTATTGGATGAAATCACTTTAGAGGTAACAGGAAACACCTACACAGGTATCACCGCAGATGTGGTGAACGTATCCTCTCCTGCCACCATACAAGAAGCCATCGACCTCTCAGCCGACGCTGGCACAGTAAACGTATCCAGCGGTGTGTTTGCTGAAAATCTCGATATCAACAAAAACCTTACATTAAATGGAGCAAATGCTGGTATATCTGGAAACGGTACACGAGGCAACGAAACCATCGTCGACCCAGCCTCCAATGATGACGTGATGACAGTTGGTAACTTTAACGTGACGATTGATGGATTTCAGATAGGTACTAATGCCTTATCATCCAATGCACTTACAGGTATAACCTATTCATCTTTGGCTGGCGTTTCCTGCACAGTACAAAACAATGTTATCTATGCCAACAGCTCAGGTATATCTATTTACAATACCATTGGAACTACCATTAACGTTTCGGATAATCTGGTGAATATGCTTGCTCTGGAAGACCCTGTCAATGCAACCAACCCCAGTATAGGTGTTTTAGGCCATACATTTCTAAATTCAAATGTGAGTTTTTCAAACAATAATATCAGCGGTGCCTCTTATGGTTATCTGGTCTATTATGCAGACAATTCAAGTGATCCACTATTAATCGACGGAGGTGAAATCACCGAGTGTACCAAAGGTATAGAAGTAGACAATACAGATAGGTCTACGTTGTTTGCACCAGCTTATGTTACCGTGCAGAACGTCACCATCAGCGATTTTGATGGGCCAGATGCTGATTTGGCACAGCCCGACACGCAAGCAGGGATTTACGTGTTTGCCAAAGGCAGTTCTTCGGCCAGTACTATTGATGATGTCACCATTATCATTGACAATGTAGACATCTCTGGTGTGGGCAACTCACAGACTGACTACTCCGCTATATACATGGCTGATTTTCAAGAAAACACAGGGCCTGGTGGATGGGACGGTACCGATGACGATGATATAGGCATCACTGCGACCATGACCAACAGCCATATCCACGACAACCTAAACCGTGGGGTGTATGTCCGTGGACGAAATGCGACCCTAGACATTACACAAAGCAACATCAGTGAAAATGGAGCAGACCCAGCCAGTGGCACGGGCGGACATAATATAGCCGCGAGAGCTTACGGTCAATGCACAGTCACCAACAGCTACTTTACCAGCCCAGGTACGCAAATAGGTGGTATTTTTGATGGTTTTCATTTAGAAGATGCCAATAGCTCCATCAGCATTTCCCTTTCATCATTCAATGAAAACGGCAATGGCACTATCTCCGACGGAGGCGGGATCGATCTTTCATTCAATTACTTCAACTCTATAGATGAGAACGAAATAGCATTATGGGTGGGTGTAGACGACGACTTCACCCCATACTTTGCCAGCGGCACGGATACAGATCTGGTTACCGAAGGCTTTCAACCTGACCTAAGTAGCCTATATATCACCACACTCGGAAGCCAAACCATGGGCACATCAAGAAAACAAGAAGCACATGATCTGATAGATGAAGGAGGTACACTGAATGTAAACGATGGAGATTATACAGGCAGTCTCATATCTATTACCAAAAACTTAACGGTAATCTTGACAGGTACACCTGAGATAGATGACCTCACAGTCACAGGCAACAAAACCCTGACTATTCAAGGTGATCTACTCGTTCATGGCGATATTACACTGACCAATTCCTTTATTGACATTCAATCTGGTGCCATGTCTCTCGGCACATTGGCTGGAGACATTACAGAAAGTAGCACAGCTTACATCACAGGTACCGTGACTATGCAACCCGAAGTATATTCAACAGGCCCAATCATCAATAATCTGGGGGTCAGCCTGTTTACTACTTCATCACTTGGCGAAGTTTCAATAACCCGCACAACGGGACCCAATGCAGTCGTAACGGGCTTGCCTGACAACTCTATCGCCGCTGTGTGGGAGATCACCTCAACCACCGCACCAATAGGGGTTACAAACATCGAATTTAGCTGGTTCTCAGCATTCGACAACGGCTACACCAACACGCAACTACAGAGTATGGGTATTTTCAGAGACCCTGGCTCAGGCTGGGTACAAATCGGAGGGTCCAATGACCTAAGCGGTTCTGACCCTAGGACTTTTAGCATAACTGGTTTAGATGATCTAGGCATGTGGACTTTTGCATCTGACGGCGCCGCCCTTCCTGTAGAGCTAGTTTCTTTCAAGGCCAAAAACGAATTAGATCATGTATTACTCAATTGGCAAACGGCCTCAGAAATCAACCATGACTATTTTGAGATTCAAAGAAGCAGGGATAGAGAAAATTTCGAAGCCCTGGAAAAAGTCAGTTCTCACCACAACTCCACTACGCTACAAAACTATGAGAAGAAAGACTATAAGCCCCTATCGGGAAAATCGTACTATAGATTGAAAATGGTGGATTTCGATGGCCACACCGAGTACTCGCCCATCGTTTCGGTAAGCTTTTCCAATCAATCTTTGGTCTTGTTTCCTAATCCGACTTCCAAAACCTTGAATATTCAATCAGACATTCAAGCCAGTAGCGTCGAAGCTTACAACACCAGCGGAAAAAGAACCCATCTGGCCATTCAAAACCAACAAATTGATGTTTCTTCCCTACAGCCTGGTATCTATATTTTGAAAATAATTTCAAATGTGGGAGTAACTCAATCCAAATTTATTAAAGAGTAATTACCAATCAGAGTCACCTGACAAGGGATTCTAAGCGGCTCAGTGGTTGGACGAATGCTACTACTCATTGCTGTCGCAACGAGTAGTAGAAAAAACAGAAGCCTTATCCCTTTTATTAAAATTCAAAGATTAGATTTTAATTATTTAATTTTAATCTTGTGACTTTATCCCAGAATTAATTTACTTGTATTTACCTAAAGTCTCCATCATGACTACATTGCTAAAAAAGGCTGCGCTTCTTTTTATTTTATTTGTTCCATTGACTTTAAAAGGTACGGACTACTATCTAACAACTGGAGGCTCTAACGCTAATGATTGTTTGTTTGGAAATCCTTGTGCCACTTTATCATATATCATTGGTATCGCCAGTAACAACGATAAAATTTATATTGAAGGTGGTGATTACCCTGAAGCTCCTCTAACTATTAATAAAGAGGTTGACTTGATTCATAGTGGAGGTCCAGATGCTACTTTTGGCGTAGTCACCTTAAATGCAGATATCACCCTTACAGTTGGTCTAATCACTGCCGGATTGGTATATGTGCAATCTACAGGAAGTATACAAGATGGTATTGACCTAGCATCATCAAGCATTATATATCTATATTCAGGTACTTATAATGAAGACCTGTCAATCACCAAAAACATATCACTTTCAAATGGAGGTGGTAGTAATGCAGATGTTACGGTCAACAATATATCCGTCAATGGTTTTACCCTAGGTTTTGACCTTGAAAGACTAACAGTAACCGGATCTGTAACACTTACCAATGGAATAATAGTAGTGGATCCAAACAGTAATGGCCTATTCCTAAGCAATACAGCATCAGACATCACAGAAACTTCCACGGCGTATGTCGAAGGCACTGTGACTATGGAACAGCGTGCCGTTGGTACTGGCACTTTCTCTTTTTTAGGAGTGGCAAATGCAGGAGGGAATGATTTGGGAAATGTAACTATCAGCAGGACCACCGGATCGAATGGTAGAGTGACTGGAGTTGTCAGTATGGATGAATCCATTGATTGTACCTGGCAAATCATTTCCGACAACCCACCCTCAATTCAAGTTCTTACCTTTCTATGGTTCTCCAATTGGGACAACGGAATTGCCAACCAGGCGGTCTTCAATGATAGTGGTAGTGGATGGACTGAAATAGCCGACATTACAGATAGTAATACTGACCCCAGATTCATTTCCACGTCTGGAATTAACGCTTTTGGCGAGTTTACAATAGCTGCAACTGGTGATGCCCTCCCCGTAGAACTCACCTCCTTCAAAGCCAGTAATCAACTAGATCATACTTTGCTGCAATGGCAAACGGCTTCAGAAATCAATCACGATTATTTCGAAATCCAGAGAAGTGAAGACGGAGAAAAATTCGAGGCAATGGGTCGTATGAGTTCACATCATAATTCTTCCTCTATGAATAACTACGAGTGGAAAGATTACCAACCTTTAGTGGGGAAATCCTATTATCGACTAAAAATGGTAGATTTTGATGGCTATACGGAATACTCGCCTACTGTTTCGGCAAGCTTATCAAATTCGCCTTTGGTTTTGCACCCTAACCCTACTTCACAATTTTTGAATATATCTTCAGCTATTGATGTCGCCAGCGTGGCCATTTACAATACCAGTGGCCAACAATATAATTTGGCAGTAAAAAACCGACAGATTGATGTATCAACTTTACTTCCTGATATTTATATACTAAAAATAGTATTGAATGAAGAGGTTATTCAGACGAAGTTTATTAAAAACTAGCACGTCATTACCCGATACAACGGCAGGGAGCAGTCGGATAATCTACCAGAAAAACCTCTGCGCTATTCGAGAAGTTTGCCTCACGAATCAGATTGCCCAGCGTGAAGCTGGGCAATAGTTATCCCACCTTCACGCCAATCAGAATTATCTAACAAGGAATACTGATTGTTTAGAGTGGAGTAGTCAAGAGTTTTTTTTTAAAGCTTCCCGTTTTCGCCATCAACCATTCCTACTACATTTGCAGCTTATTGATTTCAACTATGTACAAACTGCTCATCCGTCCTTTTTTATTCCTGTTTCAGCCAGAAAACGCCCATCACCTCACCTTTTTTATGATGAGGGTGATCAACACGCTTCCTTTGGGTCGTTTTCTGTTTTCATTGGCATATAGCCAAAAGAATAAGGGACAAGCTACGGAACTGTTTGGGTTAAAATTCCCTAACAAAGTAGGACTAGCAGCTGGCTTAGACAAGAACGCCGAAGCCATTGACATGTTTGCTGCGATGGGATTTGGATTTGTAGAAATCGGAACGGTCACACCTAAACCTCAACCTGGCAACCCTCAACCAAGGCTATTTAGACTAAAAAAAGATCAAGCACTAATCAACCGAATGGGATTCAACAACGACGGCGTGGATGTCATTAAAAAAAGATTAGCCAAAAGAAAATCTAACATCCTCGTGGGCGGCAATATTGGAAAAAACAAGATTACGCCTAATGAAGAAGCCGTCACGGACTATATTATTTGTTTCAATGAGCTCTTCGACGTAGTAGACTATTTTGTGGTCAATGTAAGCTCGCCCAACACCCCTGGACTTCGAGAGTTACAAGAGAAAAAGCCACTATCCAACATCCTCAACACCCTAATGACGGAGAACAAAAAACGTCCAACGACCAAGCCAATTCTCTTGAAAATAGCACCAGACTTGACCGAAGAGCAACTGATAGACATCATAGAAATTGTAAACGAAACCAAAATAGATGGTGTGATCGCTACCAATACCACCATCGACCGATCAGGCTTAAAGACCTCATCTACCGAAGTGGAAACCATAGGTGCAGGCGGTCTGAGTGGCAAACCTGTACAAGCCAAATCCACCGAGGTGATCCGTTTTCTTCAAGAAAAGTCGAATGGCGCATTCCCAATCATCGGAGTGGGAGGAATAAACTCAGGCAAATCAGCGTTAGAGAAAATGAATGCAGGAGCCAGTTTGGTACAAGTGTATAGTGGATTTATTTATGAAGGGCCTGCACTGATCTCTGCAATCAACAAATCCCTGTCTAAATAACTGATCCATTGCGCAGGGGTTAATATTTGTACCCATTTTGATTAATTTACATTTCAAATCCACATCAATGGCCAAGAATACTTTCAGGAATACTACCAAAGAGAAAAGACAGTTTAAGTTGCCCACTATTTCAATCGGCTTTTTGAGCGACAGACGTTTTCAATTATCACTCGGCTTTCTTACACTTATCTCTAGCTTGTTCCTGCTTACTGCTTTTATCTCCTACCTGTTCACAGGGCAAGCAGATCAAAGCCTCATGGGCAATATTGCTGACACTGGGCTAAAGGCTTCTGGTCAGGAGGCCGAAAACTGGCTAGGGTTATTTGGTGCCTTTACGGCCCATTACTTTATCTATCAGTTTTTTGGCATTGCTTCCTTTTTGATCCCTCCATTTTTTTTCTTGATTGGGTATAAAATTGTTTTTGACCGCGAGATACTTCCCATTTCCAAATCTTTTTGGTTTACCTTATTCTTTCTTCTCTGGGTAAGCATTTTCATTGGCTATTTCATGATCAACTCTGAGCGTATCAACATCTGGGGATTCCTCGGTGGTGCCACAGGTTTCGAATTAGCCATCTTACTAGACAGTCTTATGGGCTGGGGTACTCTCCTGTTTTTACTATTTGCCTTAGCTGTATTCTCTGTATACTTCTTCAATATCACTCAAATGGTAGGTCTAGGGGGATTACCGTCTTTAGACAGCCGATTGGATCAAATAGCCAATGAAGAAGTAGAGGCAAGTGAAGGATCGGATGAAACAGCAGAGGGAGAGCAAATGGAAAGAATATTCAAAAAACCTAAAGAAGAGGGCGACGATTCTGAAACCATAGCTGCAGTAGTAGAAGCAATCAAAGAAGAAGTAGAAAAAGAAGAAGCCCAAGCCCAATCGCAAGCAGCCGAAGATGTAGAAGAATGGACGGTAGACATCAAAAAACCAACCTCAAAAAAACAAGACAAACCCGAACTGGTACTGAATGTAGAAGAGCCTGCAGCTCCATTGGTAGAAAACAAAATAGTAACCCCAATAGAAGCAACAGATGATGATCTCGCACTTCAAGTAGAAAAACCCGCCAACAAAGAGCAAGTAACTACGCAACTAGAAAACTATGACCCCACCCTAGATCTAGCTAAGTATGTCTACCCCACTCCAGACCTACTCATCGACTATCCCGAAAAAAATGTACAGGTATCCAAAGAAGAGCTAGAACAGAACAAAGACAATATTGTAGCTACACTGATCAACTTCAAAATTGGTATTTCTAGTATCAAGGCGACCATAGGCCCTACCGTTACCCTATATGAAATCGTTCCCGAAGCTGGGGTGAAAATATCCAAGATCAAAAATCTGGAAGATGACATTGCGCTCAGTTTGGCTGCGCTAGGCATCAGGATCATTGCGCCTATTCCTGGCAAAGGTACTATTGGTATAGAAGTACCAAATAAGAACCGTGAGATGGTGGATGTAAAATCGATCCTAACCACCGACAAGTTTATGAAGAGCACCTATGAGCTGCCCATTGTACTTGGAAAAACCATATCCAACGAAGTCTTTGTGACCGACTTAGCAAAAATGCCTCACCTGCTCATGGCAGGAGCTACAGGGCAAGGTAAATCTGTAGGACTGAATATCCTTTTGACCTCTTTGATTTACAAAAAACATCCGTCGCAATTAAAATTTGTACTGGTAGATCCTAAAAAAGTTGAATTGACCTTATTCAATAAAATCGAGAAGCACTTCCTAGCCATGCTACCAGGCACCGACGAAGCAATTATTACCGATACCAAAAAGGTGATTCATACACTCAATTCGCTCTGTATAGAAATGGACAATCGCTACGACATGCTGAAAAATGCAGGCTGTAGAAATCTAAAAGAATACAATAAGAAATTTGTAGAGCGTAAGCTGAACCCTAACAAAGGGCATAAGTTCTTGCCCTACATCGTCTTGGTCATCGACGAGTTGGCCGATTTGATGATGACTGCAGGCAAGGAAGTGGAAACACCAATTGCCCGATTGGCTCAGCTAGCTCGTGCGATTGGTATTCACTTGGTAGTAGCTACTCAGCGCCCATCTGTAAACGTTATTACAGGTGTAATCAAAGCCAACTTCCCCGCAAGACTTTCTTTTAGAGTAACCTCAAAGATTGACTCTCGCACGATTCTCGATGCTGGTGGTGCAGAACAACTCGTAGGCATGGGAGACATGCTCCTATCACTCGGCTCTGACATCATTCGACTACAGTGTGGATTTGTAGATACACCAGAAGTAGATCGTATCTGTGAGTTTGTAGGTGATCAGCAAGGTTATGATTCAGCCTATTTACTGCCTGAATTTGTAGGCGAAGACGGAGAAAGTGGTGGCCTTGGTGAAGCTGACCTCAAAGACAGAGATGTACTTTTCGAAGATGCAGCAAGATTGATCGTAATGCACCAGCAAGGCAGTACATCGTTGGTACAGAGAAAACTAAAGCTTGGCTACAACAGAGCAGGAAGATTGATAGACCAGCTCGAAGCTGCTGGTATAGTAGGATCATTCGAAGGCAGTAAGGCACGTGAAGTCTTGGTACCCGACGAACAATCACTAGAACTTATCCTCAACGAACTCAACGGTCTTTAACGAAATAAATTAACTAATTATATTTGGCATGAAATGTGCAAATTGCCCACCCGTATTCAACCATTAATAAAATAAAAGCTTATGAAGTCAATTCAATTCCTATTTATACTCAGCATCGCAGTACTCTCCCAAGCCATCGCTCAAAAAGACCCTGCAGCCAAAGAAATACTAGACGCCATGAGCGCAAAATATCAGAAAATACCTGCCTTTAGAGCAGAGTTTTCTTATACCATGGAGGACGAAGGAGATGAAATAGACGAAGGGTTTAGAGGCACCATACTCGTAAAAGGAAATAAGTATATGCTCATCATGGACGAGCAGCAAGTGACTTTCGACGGTACTAGTATCTACACTTACTTGAAAGAAGAAAATGAAATGACCATCGCGTCATACGATCCTGAAGAAGAAGAAATTTCACTTTCAAACATCTTCAACATCTACAAGACTGGCTTCAAATACGTGTACACCGAGTCTAGAAACAATGGCTCCATAGACGTGATCGACTTGGTTCCTGAAGATCGTGAAAAGGATTATTTCAAAATAAGAATGGAAATTTCTACTACCGACCAATCACTCAAAAGCTTCAAAGTATTTGACAAGTCTGGCAGCAGATACCTCTATAAGGTCTTGAGCTTCAAAGAAGATGCAAGCATCACCGACCAAACATTTGCCTACGACAAATCTAAATATGTAGGCACCGAGGTGATCGATTTTAGGTAATCATTACACTCAAAGAAATGACCACAAAAGAGGCTGTATCAAAACAATTAGGACTTTTGAAACAGCCTTTTTTTATGTTTAAATAAAAAACACATGTGTCTCATTCTCTTTGCTTGGAAAAAACATCCCAAATATAACTTAGTACTCTCTGCTAATAGAGATGAATTTTACAACCGTCCTACGCAGCCAGCTCAGGTCTGGCCAGCACACCCTTCGCTGATCGCAGGCAAAGACCTAACGGCAGGAGGCACTTGGATGGGCATTACTCAGTCAGGGCGATTTGCCGCACTCACTAACTATCGCGATCCCAAACACATCAACCCCCAAGCTCCCAGTCGCGGATCGCTCACCAAAGATTTCCTCATAACCAACAGCGAGCCAGAAGAGTACTTGCATAAAATCAAATCTTCTAACATCCCATACAATGGTTTCAATTTGCTTGTGGGCGATCAGGATAACTTGTGGTATTACAACAACATAAACCACGAAATAATATCGCTACCCTCAGGTATCTATGGACTTAGCAACGCCCTACTCAATGAGCCTTGGCCAAAAGTAAAAGTTGGAAAAGAACGCTTAGGTCACATACTATCTAATGAAAATCTATCAACAAAAGATCTCTTGACCTTAGTGCAAGACCAAACCATCGCCCCAGATCACCTGCTACCTCAAACGGGGATACCCATCGAATGGGAACGTGCCTTATCTGCAATGTATATTACCACTCCTGACTATGGTACCCGGTGCTCTACGGCGCTGATAAAAGACAAAACACAGACACACTTTTCCGAGCACTCCCACGCTCATCTAGGACAAAAAGAAGATCAAGTAGACTTTATCCTTTAATCCCTATTACAAAAAGCATCAATATACCTAACGATACGGATTGAAGCCCCTTCTGTACGGTTCTAATTTTATTCCAAAAACAATCAAAACTTGGAACTATTATGAAAACCTACAGTCTGAAATATGGAATTTTACTCTTCGGTCTGCTTCTCATTAGCGGAGTCTCTAGAGCACAAGATGCCTTATGGCAACTTGATTTTGACAAAGAAATTGCTTGGAACAAAATCACCGAATCGGGCATCCTCCTCATCGGCACCAACGACTTCAAATTGCACGGAGTAGACTCTCGCGATGGCAACAAACTATGGAGCAACGACATTCTGAACTCAGCAAAAAATGTAAAAGGAGACGATGGTAAAAAAATAGATGCAGCAGTAGCCTTTGAGCGTTTTGTAAGCATCTTAGAAGACCCAGAATATCCCGAGGTTTCCGATTTTATTGAAATCAAGTACTCAGATGCCACAGGCATGTATAAAAACTACGCCATTATCAATATGCAAAATGGCAAAGAGGTGATGAGCCCTGAAATAGCAGAAATGCCAATCACCAAATGGCTAGGCAAAGAAATGCCTACTTTCAACTACAATGCGACGGGCTACATTCCAGAGTTGCGCATGGTCATAATATCTGCTGCATGGCAAGACTATATGCAAAAAGGGAAACCTTGGCTTCAAATCACAAAAATGGTAGAGCTACCCAGTGCCAAAGTAATCTGGGAAGACACAAACATCTCATGTGAAAACTTTCCATTTGTGTTGGAAAACGGCGACATCATCATGCCTGGCAAAACCAGAATTGCCAGAATCAATGCTAAAACTGGAAAAGTGATCTGGGACTACAACACAGAACACAAAAATCAAACTTTTGAGAGCTTCGACCTCAGTCTGGATTTGTCTACGGGATACTTCTTCGAAAAGAAAAAAAACAGTGGTGCCCTGTCTGCTGTAGATATGAAATCTGGGAAGAAACTTTGGGAACAAGAAATGAAACTCAAAGAAGTACCTGCTATGTCCGCTATGGGATATGGCGTAGTAGTCAACGACGGGTCTAATTTCGAACTCTACGACCTCAACTCTGGTACTAAAAAATGGAGAGTAAAGAAAGTAGACGGTACTGTCATCGACCTCGGAGATCACGGCATCGCAGTTACCCAAAAGACCAAAAGGCTGGTACTACTTGATAAAAATACAGGTGATGTAATCTGGGATGAAAAAATAAATGGTATCAACATCGATCAAATCATTGCCAATGGCATCATGTATTCAGACATCAAAGGAAGACTGGGACTGATCCAATATGACGGCACAAAAACTTGGGACAAAAAAGGAATGCTGGAAGTACCTAGCGTACGGTACAGACCTGAAATGGGCACCGAGCTGATGTACATAGATGGAGACTTGTATGAAGTGGATCTGTTCTCTGGCGACTACAAAGTACTCGTCCCCAAACTGGACAAACAGTTTGAAGGAGACGAAGTGCCAGAGCGTATCGAATTGGTAGATGGCGGATATCTAGTAAGCTCTAGTCAGAATATGATCATGCTAGAAACTGACGGATCGATTCGCTGGAAAGAATACTGGGAAGCACCTGGCATGAGTCTGGCAGCCAAAATTGCCCTAAGAGTATCCCAAGCCGCTATGATAGCCATGGCAGCAGGTACAGCTATGGAATCTGCTCAGCATCGCAGTGCCTATGGTGGAGAAACATACTACAGCAAAATGTACGCTCAGCAATCTGAAGATTTTTCTAAAGCCGCGGGTATGCTTGCTGATGAGGCCAAGAAACTATTTACCGCCTCCATCTCTAGGGGTAGTATCCGAATGGTACTTTCCAGAGTAGGCGCAGGAGGACAAGCTAAAAGTGCTGGTATCGTAAAAGTAGATAAAAATACAGGCGAAGAACTAGCCACACTACTATTGGGCGACAAAGAGCCTATTTACGACTACGACCCTTTGTCTGGACAAGTGTTTTTCAAAGCCGACAAAAAACAAATCATTAGCTATAGCTTATAAATACAAATCCATAGCGGAGACTGTCCTGGCTTAGGCTGGGGCAGTCATTTTCAGACCTAAGGATCTGGGTTTCAAACGCTAGTAGAAAAGAGTGAACCTGAAGCGATCTCTTTAATGAAAGATAAAACTCCCTGACATGCAACGCTCAATCTTATTCATACTGACTTTCTTTATTTGCACGCTTTCATTAGCGCAAAATAACAACCAACTCATCGTCCGACAAGGCCACACAGCCGCAATCAACAGTTTGAAATACGCTCCCGATGGCAGTGCCGTATACTCAGCAAGCGACGACAAATCCATCAAAATGTGGGACGTAAAAACTGGAGTAGACATCAATACCTTCAATGCCCACACCTCTCCTATCCAATGTATGGAAATATCAAACGACGGTCGACTCCTCGTATCTGGTGACCTAGAAGGAAAGCTCCTTATCTGGGATGCCAAAACAGGGGAAAATAAACTCACCATTCAGGCACATGAAGGCAGTGTAAATACCGTGAAATTCACCAAAGACCAACAATATCTCGTCTCTGGTGGCGATGACAATATGCTCAAAGTCTGGAATCTAAAAGGAGATACACTCAAAACCATCAAAGGTTTCAATGCCGCCATCAAAGCAATTGGCATTTCACCAGACGGTACTCGTCTCATCTCTGGAGGGTATAAAAACAATGGTGTAGAGCTGCTACTGGTGGATCTGCAGAAAGGCAAAATCATAGACGACGTACTCAACCATTGGAAAGGATCCGCCGCTGCTCAGGCTTACGCCAAAACGATCATGACACCCATAGCCTTAGCTATGAACCTAGCCAAAGGCAATGTAGGTAAAGGCATGGCCACTTTCTACATTATGAACTATAGCAACATCGAGTTTACCAACGATGGCAGCAAAGTACTGATTTCGCAAAACACCTTTTTACCATTGGCTGCAGCCAAAGACGAATCCGACGACACCATCGGAAATTCCATCATTTCCATCATAGAGTTGTCTGAAGACAAAAATCAATTCACTGAAGTGATGAAACCCATTCGGTGGCAATCCAGTCACCCCAGAGCCGTCGCACTATTTAATCAAGATCAAACCAAGGTCATCGTAAATGAAAAATTTAGCATGGTAGTGTATGATATTGAAAATGCCGATTTCCCAGAACCAGGCAACAAAGAAGCTACCCAATATGTCCCTCCTGTGGTCAAAGAAATCAAAGGCACAGGACTTGGCCTCAATTCACTCGCCATGTCGCCAGACTACAGAACAGTCGTCTCCGCCGATGATGATCGGAAAATCAAATTGTGGGATTATAATTCAGGAAGAAAAATCAGAGATCTCGAAGGCTTCGTGCAGCCAGCCTTGGCTGTAGATGTACTCCCAGATGGCCAACACATCATGGTGGGTTCGCTAGACCGTAATCTTACCGTATGGGACATCACCACAGGTCAGCTAGTACGCACTTTTGATCGCTCTTCAGATGTGTGTAGCATAGACATCGCAGAAGATGGCAAATCATTTTTAACGGCCTCGGTAAATACCGAATTTTTCAAAATGTGGAACTTCACCACAGGCAGACAACTCCGTTCTTTTCTTGAAAGCAAAAAACAAACCGTCTGGGTAAAATATGCTCCCGACGATAACGACGAAGTCTATGCTGCCACTGCCGATGGCGAAGTGAAAATTTGGTCTATCAGTGAATCTAAAGCCAAGAAAAAACTCAAAGTAGACTATGAAACTTTAGAAGACAAATACCAAAACCAAGACTATACCGTAAGTTGGGATGATTATACCCTGAAGGTAAAAAAAGGCCAAACAGACTACTTTTCTGAAACACAAAGTGGTAGACTCACCGATGCAGTCTTCAGCAAAGACGGCAAATACCTTATCAGCACCAACGAAAATGGGGAAATAGCGATGTATGAGCTCGCTGGTAAAAAACGTACCGCAACCATGGCACTCATCGGCAACAATGATTTCATCACCTACACACCCGATTTGTACTACACTTCATCCAAAGCCGCTGCCAATGCTATTGCTTTCAAGTCTGACAACAAAATACTGCCATTCGAACAATTGGAACTCAAGTACAACCGCCCAGATCTAGTAGCTAGTAGAATCGGCTATGCCCCCAGCAAACTCATCGACTCCTACAAAGCAGCTTATGACCGACGATTAAAACGATTAGGCTATTCCGAAACCGACCTAGGCAACACTTTCGACTTGCCAGAAGTAAAAATAGACTATGACAACCTCCCCCTAGAAACCAATCAAAAAACACTTACCATAAAAGTAGTGGCTACAGACAAAAACTATCCGATCCAACAACTACAGGTATATGCTAACGACGTACCTGTCTTTGGCTCGAAAGGCATGGCGGTCTCACCAGCTCACCAGATCAGCCAAACCTTGTCATTCGAACTAGGCAACGGACTAAACGAAATCAAAATCACAGCAACCAACACCAAAGGGCAGGAGGCAATCCCAGAAAAGTTTGACATTCAATACACCGCAGAATGGGACAAGCCCGACCTATATATCGTCAGCATAGGAGTATCTGAGTACCAGCAAGCAGACTACAATCTAGCCTTTGCAGCCAAAGATGCCCAAGATATCGTCCAGACTTTGTCTGGCTCTAGTGCCTACGAAAAAGTGTACACCAAACTACTCATAAACGCTAATGCCACCGATGCTAATATAATGGCTGTTCGTTCCTTTGTAGCCCAAGCTAAGGTGGATGACATTGTTGCAATCTTCATAGCAGGCCACGGTGTACTTGACCAAAGTTACAACTATTACTTTGCCACCAACAATATCGATTTCAACAATCCAGCAAGTGGAGGACTGTCTTATGGACAAATAGAAACTTTGATAGATGGTATCCCTTGTCGCAACAAAATATTGCTTATGGACACTTGCCACTCTGGTGAGCTCGATGACGAGGATGTACAAACCGTAACTGCCTCTGCCAAAAAAAGTGGCGGTGTGTCTTTCCGGTCGGCTAGAGGATTTGTAAAACTCAAGGAAAACAGCTTTGGGCTACAAAACACATTAGAGCTCTCAAAATCATTATTTGGCGACCTGAGAAAAGGCACTGGTGCCACAGTCATTTCAGCAGCAGGGGGAACAGAGTTTGCTGCCGAAGGCCTAAACTCTGCCAATGGGCTGTTTACAGCCAGCTTTATAGAAGGCATCACCACCAGACGTGCCGACACCGATCGAAACAGAAGCTATACCATCTCCGAAATGCGCAAATGGGTAGGCGATCAGGTTACTAAAAAAAGCAAAGGCAATCAAGTACCTACTTCGCGTGAAGAAAATGTGAAAAACGATTTTAGAATTTACTAATAAAAAAACATGAGACTCATCATCATACTCTTGATACTGGCCTTCCAATCTGCACAGGCCCAGCAGTATACTATCATCCACGTGATAGGCAAAATATACGACAATCAAACTCAGACTTACCTAAAGTCTGGTACTAAACTCACTGATGACTCCAAATTGAAATTTGAGACACCACATGCACGTGCGGCTGCCCTGAGTAATACTCGTGGCAGATACGTCATTCAGCACCAAACCACCCAGGCAGAGCGTAGCGATCTGGCCTACACACTCTCCACAGTACTGGCGCCTGCCAGAGGCAAAATGAGCACACGATCAGGCAGTATAAACAATCAGATGGATTTTGTGAAAAAATTCGGAGAAGGGCCATTAGCTATCGTTGGAGGCCGATTGGCAACAGCCATCTCTCCCACTGCATACCCTACAGACGACACGCATTTTTTCTATGCCAGTTTCCTTTTCAATAACGAAGCCATCAATAAAAAACTGGACGTCATCGACAACCAATTGGTCTTTGACATCAAGTCGTTTTACACTATAGATGGCATAACCATAGACCCTAAACAAACCTCCGAAACTACCCTATACTACTATGATAGTAACAAAGAAGAGTCTATAGCCATCACTTCACTGGACTTTGAAGTGGTGAGCGATGACGAGCTAAGCCACATCGCAAAAGCGATGGGGGAGCTAAACAATACAGAACAGGTCAATGCCATTCGAGAGATCGTCACCGCGCTGTATGGTGCATGCCAAGCGGATCAAATCAAGGCAGCTATCCAGAATCTGAATTGATGACTAAAAAGAAATTGTTTCTCTGGCTGGGGATCATAGTTCATGCTTTAGTCATGATCTTTCTTACTTTTTACTTGATGAGTCTACCTTGGTTGGCTGGCGATGAAAAACTCCTCATCTGGAGCACCTCAGCCCTAAAGTTCGCCAACAGAGAAATTCCTCCTTCTGAAAAATACGCACTGATCAATACATCATATGATTTACAATTGATCGATCGACTCGACGATTTTGGTTTCCCTATTGGGCAACGAGTGATTACTGACCGTGAAAAATTAACGTGGCTCCTAGACATTATTTCGCAAAGCCAAACCCCACCAAAATACATTATTCTCGATGTTCATTTTTTAGATACTACAGACTTCGACTCTGCACTAGACTCTGTTTTGCAGCGCTTCGATCAATTGATTATCTCTTATCATTTGGGAGACGATGGCTACTTAGAATATCCTGTTTTTCAAAATACAAACAAAGGCTTGTCTGACTATGTCATAGGCAGTGTTTTCGATGGTGTATACAAATATCAGCTCATACATCACGACTCGCTCAAGCTCACGCCTTTAAAAGTGCACGAACAACTCTCTGGAAAATCAGCTACACAATGGGGACCTTGGGTGAAGATAGGTGAACAATGGACACCAAATAATTTCATTATGAATTACCGCCTACTGCAAAAAGACATTGAAGATATTGAAATAGGATTTAACCCTGTGAGTATGGGTGAGCTATTGTTCTTAGAAAATCAAGACATACAAGATTATGTGGCGGGAAAAATAGTTGTAATCGGTGACTTTTTCGAAAACGACATGCATGAAACGCTATTCGAGATCACTGCAGGCCCCTTGATTCTACTCAATGCCTTGCTGACCATTCAGGCAGGCGACACCTATATAAACTTCTGGTTTTTCGCACTTCTATTCGCCGCCTATACTTACCTAAGCTATATGGTCTTCGTAGAAGGCGATTATATGGAAAAAATGATTACCCGACATTTTGGTACTGTGAAAATCGCAGATTATTTAGCTGGATTCATGAGCTATCTCTTGCTACTCACCCTACTTTCATGCCTCACATTTTTCGTATTCAACATCCATCTAAACGTATTCTTTTTGGCCATTGCCTTTTATCTGATGGATAAAGTGGTTGGCTTCATTTACACGCAAGTGAAAAATTAATTGGCACGAGCCATAATAGTCTCTGCCTGATCAAAGAGCTGAATCGCTTGGCTATAAATCTCGTTGGATTGGTTATAGATCGGATAAAACCCATCGTTGTTCCAGATGCCACGAGCGATCTGAGCTTTCAGATAGAGCTTAATCAGATCTTTTGAGTGTTCAAACTGAGCCTGCTCGTATGGCAAGCCACTCTCCTCTGCAACTTTTATTAGTGATTGCAACATTGCTTCGCTTACTTGGAATTTTGCAAAATATTGATCGAAACCATCCGCTTCTAATTTGGCTCTGTTATCATCTGAATAGGTCAAGGAATACTCACGGATAGCATTGGTAGTAAACAACTTATTGAGGTAGCTAGAGTTGCCAGCGGTGTCTATCGGGATAAAATAATCTGGCATAATACCACCACCACCATAGACTGTTCTGCCTTTCAATGTAGTGTATTTGAGTGAATCATTCTGATGAATGCTGTCCGCATTATACATCTCGCCAGATGTGTATCGGTTGTAAATATCACTGTAATAATCATCTTTACCTCCTTCGTAGGATCGCTGAATGGATCTACCACTTGGCGTGTAATATCTTGAAATAGTCAGTCTCAATTCAGATCCATCAGACAAGTCAATCGGCATTTGCACCAACCCTTTGCCAAACGACCTTCTGCCTACCACAAGACCTCGATCATTGTCTTGAATAGCACCTGACACTATCTCTGAGGCTGAGGCACTACCCTCATCGATCAGCACAATCAAAGGCCGGTCTTCGAACAAGCCTACCCTTCCTGCTCTGTGTTCCTGATTATATCTAAACTCTTTGCCCTTGGTAAACACGATCATTTCGTCTCCTGGGATAAACTCATCTGCCATCTGAATGGCCATATTCATATACCCTCCAGGGTTGCCTGTAAGGTCCAGCACTAGTTTTTTCAATCCTTCTTCATCCAATTTGGCCAATGCCATTTTAAACTCCTCGTAAGTGGTAGCCGTAAAACGATTTACTTTGATATAGCCGATCTCATCGTCTATCATATAGGAGGCATCCACCGAAAACTGTGGGATTTTATCTCGGGTAATCTCAAAATCAAGTAGCTCCTTATTGTTTTTTCTCAGAATAGAAACCGTCACATGTGTACCTTTGGGTCCTCTGAGTCTATCTAGCACACCACGAGTCTTGATACCAATACCAGCTACATTTTCATCATCCACTTTGATGATCTTGTCGCCTGTGAGCAAACCCACTCGCTCAGATGGCCCTCCACTTAAAGGGGCTACCACATATATCGTATCTCTAAAAATATTGTACTCTATACCAATACCATCAAAATTGCCTTCCAGCTGTGCACGGCTATACTCTTGCTCTTCAGCTGGGATGTAGGCTGTGTGTGGGTCCAACTCTTCGAGCATATCCTCGATGGCTTTTTCTACCAAGTCGTCTGTCTTGACTTCGTCGACATAATTACGATCTATGTAATTCAGAATTTCACGAAATTTTTGAAGAGACTGGGCAAGATCAGAACTACTCTTGGTCGAAGTCGTCATGTTGGCACCTATAAAGATACCAGCTGCGATAGCCATAGCGATAAAAAGAGGTAATCTGATTTGCGATTTGGTATTCTGAATTTTCATAGACCTGGGAATAAAGGTAATAGCCCTATTACGAAGAGCGTATCATTAAGATACTCAAATTGGGTCTTAATTCACCAAACGGGAATGGGGAGAAAAATGTAGGTATAGATGCAAAAGAAAAAGACTGGCTTACCAAGTATCCCAGTCTTTTTCGTGATTACTAACTTTTTCGTTTGGCAGAACAAATGGGCAAACCATAGCCGCAACGAACAAAACGATAATCAATCCTAACATTGCCATATCCGAACGTGATTTAATTGAGGGTCAAAGATAATCCGTTCTATTTATACCGCAAATAGGAGACGTATTAATATCAGAAATTATACATGACCTTGCGCAAGCATGGCATCTGCCACTTTCACATAGCCAGCTATGTTAGCTCCTTTCACATAATCCACATAAGTGTCATCTACTCGCCCATATTTCTCACAGTTTTCGTGAATCGAAATCATAATTTCTTTGAGCTTACTATCCACTTCCTCTCTAGTCCATGGAATACGGATGCTATTTTGCGTCATTTCCAAACCAGAGGTAGCCACCCCACCAGCATTGGATGCTTTGCCTGGTGTAAACATGACTCGCTTTTCTCTGATCAAATGAATGGCTTCTTCTGTAGTAGGCATGTTGGCGCCTTCAAACACACCGATACAGCCATTGTCTATCAGCATTCGCACGTCTTCTACAGGCAGCTCATTCTGAGTAGCACACGGGAAAGCCAAATCCACCTTGGCATGCCATGGCGTAATGCCTTTATTGAAAATAGCTTCTTTATACACCTCCGCATATTCACTGATACGCCCTCTTCTTTCATTTTTCAATGCTTTGATGAAAGCTAGCTTTTCTTCATCGATTCCATCGGGATCGTATATATGGCCCTCTGAATCTGAAACAGTCACTGGCTTAGCGCCCAAGTGCAGCAGTTTCTCAATGGTATACTGAGCGACATTACCACTGCCCGATACAGCACAGATTTTTCCTGTGATCCCCTGCCCGTGCGCTTTCAATACTTCATTGGCAAAATAGACCACTCCATAGCCTGTAGCCTCGGTCCGAATCAAGCTCCCACCATACGCTAATCCCTTACCAGTTAATACACCTGCAAATTCGTTACGTAATCTTTTATATTGGCCAAACATATAGCCTATCTCTCTGCCACCCACACCAATGTCGCCCGCAGGTACGTCGGTAAATCCTCCAATATGCTTTGCCAACTCCGTCATAAAACTCTGACAAAAACGCATCACCTCTGCATCGGATTTGCCCTTAGGATCGAAGTCACTTCCTCCTTTGCCCCCACCCATCGACAGCGTAGTCAGGCTATTTTTAAATACTTGCTCAAAAGCCAAAAACTTGAGTATACTCAAATTGACTGTAGGATGAAATCTTAAACCACCTTTGTACGGGCCTATGGCCGAGTTCATCTGTACCCTAAAAGCACGATTGATTCTGAATGTGCCTTTATCATCTACCCATGGTACCCGAAAGATAACGACACGCTCAGGTTCACACATTCGCTCTAGGATATTAGCTTCTTTGTACTTGGGGTGATTTTCATTGAAAGGAATAATAACTTCGGCCACTTCTCGAACAGCCTGTATAAATTCAGATTCTCCAGAATTTTTAGCCGCTATACTTTCTACGAAGGCCTCTATTGTCTGAGTCATTGGGTTTGACATAGGATTAAATTTTAGATTGAAAACCTTAATTAATATGAGCAAATCCGAAAAAATATGCCCTAGTACCTACTTATATTTTACTCTAATATTAAAGAATATAACGATCCAATTCGAAAACAGGCACGGGTATTAATCATTAATTAAAATAATGATAATCGAGCAGAATAGCCTAAGAAAAATAGAATTCGTTCCTTTGATTAAGCACCAAAACATAGAAAAACATGAACACGTACCCCACCACACCCGATTTGCTCAATTCACTGAGGACGCTCAAACAAGAAGATCAAATAGATCTACTGGACTACATCAAAAACAGATATTCTCATTCTTCAATAGTGACGGAGAGGTATCGGAAAAATGCACTATTACAAATAAAGAAAGCACTGAAACGCTAAACTTGAGATCCAAACATGTCCTCAACGTTTTATGGATATTGCTATTAAGGCTGGAATAAGACCAAAGTTGACCGTAAGCCCCCAACTAATTCAGGGGAGACTTATCACTCATTAAAACTAGATATATGTCTGATTTTGAGTAAGTCGCTCATTTCCAATAGCCTCATAAATGCGCATCTCACCTATTTTTCAATTTAGGTAAATGGCGTATTTATTTCATTGATTATTGGCCCTACTTTTGGGATATCTATTTTATTCAGCAATGAGTTCACTAAAACTTTACTAGAAATGGATCAATTAGCCACCGTCTTGGAAATCATGCAAAATGTGAAGAGCCTCGACACCGATCAGAAAAACAATGTGATGCAGTATGTAAAGCAAATGTCTTTACAAAACCAGCAAACAGAAGATTCTTATAGAAAAAGAGCCATCAGCGAAATTCGCTCAGCTCTCCAGCAACAATCAGCTTTTTAATCTTCCGATAGAACAATAATTTCGTCCTTGTCGGTCAATTCGATCATGTCCGATTTCTTAGGGTTGACCACCACGCCGTATGCCGAATTAGGATCTTTGCTCTTGGCAAGAATTCTATAGCCTATGGCTACCTCATTCTTGCGTGCAGCAGACTCCAGAATCGTATAGAAGTTAACAGCTTTGCCTGTAGTGATATATTCTGTGGCAGGCTTAATGTATATCTCAGATCCATCGGCATCGAATAGGTCTTCGAATACTCTCATCAAGAATTTATTTTCTGACACCTGTGTCATCAATAAACTGAGTAGCTTATCACTTACGATAAAGTCATCCGCACTAGTGATATCTGCCAATAATCTGTTTTTCATATCAATCATCTCACTGACGAGATTCAAATGCTTTTCTGTACGCTCAGCAATACTTCTGATGTGCAATAGTGTGATCAACGTCTGCGCATCAGCCTCTTGCACTGGGAAGTGCTGTTCGTAGCAAAGTAAGATGATATAATCGTAGTTAGGGATCTCTAGCTTCTCTAGTGTTTCTCTGTCGGTAGTTTCTGCTCGTTTGAATTCTACAGTCAGGTTATTCAATGATGGTTTGAGACGCTGAATAACGGTTACAGGATCTTCAAATTTAGACACTACTTTCACGGTAGACCCATAAGGGGCATAGTGATCCAACTCCCTGATGATATTCTTCGCACGGTCGTTCCAACCGATAATTAATATTTGTTCTTCTTTGGTTTCTTCTTCTACTCGGCCAGTCAATCGTCCCTCCTCGATTTCGTAATCAACTATACCTGATGGCACCAAGGTATCATCATCTTCGGTAATACCTATGATTTGATCACCTTCATTGAATACCGTATCCATTGGAGGATTAATGGCGACTGTACCGTCGGCAAACTGTAGTCCCATAATAGCAGAATCTTCATAAGCGAAGATGATTTCTCTAAAGGTCCTACCCACAAGAGAAGGCTCTTCTACGAAATAGATTTCATCACCATCATAGTCCATCAACTCGATATACACCACACTCAATCCAGACTGACGGCTGGTCTGCACCATGATTCTAGAAATAAAATCATCGGACAAAATCAACTCGACTTCGTCCTGACCTACCATCTTGGCTACTTCGTAGTTTTTGCTGTCTTGAATCTCAGCAGTGATATGGTAAGGTTCTTTTCTTCTGTTTGGGTTGGTTACGATCGCTACGATCGTCTTAATAATTTGAGAATCAGAATTTTCGTTGTCTTTATCCAGAATAATAATGGACTTAGAGCTAAATGGGTTGGCAATGTAGATATCATCTA